>JBILET010000060.1:0-7482 GCA_044351935.1 Bdellovibrionota bacterium | reverse complement strand
AAGACTCCCAACTCAGTGACATTAATCTTTTAAAGTTTCATCACTGGAGGCATAAGCCACTAGCTGACCAAGATGAGCAAAAGGCAGAGTTGGACATAATAACTCTGGAAAAATGTTATGTTATTAAAGGTCAGAACGGAGCTCTGATAATAGATTTATCAGAATATCGAGCAGTCGGACATGTATTATTGGATTGGTGCATTAAATCTAATACCGACTCAGTGCATACAAAAAGCTTTAGTTGTCCAACGCGCTTATTAGCAGACATCTATAAGCAAGTACTTCTAAATCAAGATAAAACAGCAAGTATACTTGAAAAAAGAATCGAAGAATTAAATTTTGTTGGTGATTTTAATTTATTAAATGAATCTGCAATAGAAAATCTAGGAAGAAAATTTTCTGCGCAGTCTCGAGAACTTAGCACCGCAGTCGGTAGACTGATAGAACACCAATCCACTGTATCAGAAACATTTCATAACGTAGTAGATCTAATTAATTCCGAGATCCCGAAAAATGCTCCATTAATTGAATATAATTTAAGAACTTTATACAGACTTTTTTGCTCACAAGTTGCAGAAGCCAGCTCGGATTTACAAACACTAACTTCTACTATTGCAGCATTTGATAGATTTGTGACTGAGCGACAAAAACGTGAGACGCAAATTGCAAAAATGAAGCAAGCGCAAAAAGCCGATGAAACCAATTTGGCTCTTCAGCAAAGTAACTTGGTAGTAGCCAGATCTAATTTAGCTTTGCAGCAAGCTATCCTTATCCTTGCAGTGCCAGTCACCACTGCTTCAGCATTACAAGTCGGCAAAGAGATTACCCCAGAAGATATGAGAAGTCCGACTACTTGGGTCTTGGAAACTGCTATATTTTTTACTTGCTCAGCTTTGCTGGCTTTATATATATACAGGAAAGCTGCAAAAAATTTAATTGCGCATGAAAAAGTTATAAAACAGTTCGAAAGTCATAACTTAGACAATAATGCACAAATTTAAATATTTCTTTATCAAATAATTTTCTTAATACCAAAGAAGATTAGGAAAGTATTAATCGCGATTTTTCCGGACCTTAGAATTCTATCGAGGTACATTGTCTCTCAACGAGCAAAAAGTTTATCTTTTTATAGGAATATTTATAAGCTTTACCGCCATTTATCCACTGATAATCTACCTGCTGATTTCATATTCGAATCTGGCAAAATTTACATTAAGACCCCAGAGAATATATTACTTTGGTTTAATGAAGATGCCGTTAACCCGACGATATGGCATTACAAAGCAAATTATAGTCATGAAAAAGCCGAACGACAAATGTTATGTAAAACTATTGTTCCAAACTCAACCATCCTGGATATTGGTGGAGGATGCGGGATTCATTCTATCACTTTTGCAAGAATAGATCGTTCCATAAGAGTACATACGTTTGAGCCTGCTATTAACACATACAATACGCTCATTCATAATGTAGAGCGAAACGGCGTGGCGGGCCAAGTCACATGTCACAACATAGCGTTATCGGATAACTGCGAAAACTTGTACATATCAAATAGATATGGTCCAACAGATCATGTGGTCAAGAATATGAATGATATTCGCCTAGATAAAGCTAACGAAATTAAAAGCACTACTGTGGATGATTTTGTATTTAAGAATTCTCTTTCTGTAGATGGGATAAAAATCGACGTGGAAGGGTTTGAATATTACGTCCTTAAGGGAGCTGCCAAAACTATTTTTAAAGACAAACCCTGGATATATTTAGAGGCGATTCCAAGCCATCTAAAAAGATATTATTTAGAATTAAATGATTTATATGAAATATTATCATCTTATGGGTATGAATTGTTTTGGGTCGATCCAACAGATGCACAGCTTATTACATATTCTGATTTTCCACACGATATTTGCAATTTATTTTGCTCATATACGAATATGCGTTGAGAATTTGCAACTCTTAAATTTAATCCGTACCGGGGGGGGTTGGGGAAGAGGCAGGTCCTTGAGTTCTGTCATTTAATGGTCCGAGAGGAACAATTTCAGGTTTAATCCAAGGATAGATTACAGCTGCAAATATAGTGAAAAAAAAGAGAGTTAGGAGAGCTGTTTTTATAGTTTCTAGATGACTATTAAGAGATTTATTTGGTTCAGAAAGTGGTGTAGACATATTTATAAATAATTAAATTCGAACTCTGAAAATATTGTGAAACAACCTTACAAGTACTATAAACTTTACGGTCTTACTTTTCAATCCGAAATTGATCTAGACTCCACTTCATGTGATTTTAATGCAACTGACATCACGATCAGACTAGTAAAAGAATTACCTACTATTAACCCTATCTTATTTGATAACAATCACTGTTTCGGTAATCATGAATCAATTCAATTTCTCTCTTGGGATAATGTTGTATGTCAAGTTAACAAAGGACGTGAAGTCTTAATAAACAATACTCTTAACACACAAAACTTGCCTCGCATAATTTTCTGCCACGTTATACCACTGCTAATGACGCAAAGAGGTAAAATTGTTTTTCATGCGTCGGGAAACAAACTAGAATCTGGTGCGGTACTTTTTATCGGAGACAATGGAAGTGGAAAGTCAACTACTTCGGCTGCCTTGCAGCAAAATGGATTCCCATCAATCGGCGATGATTGTGTGACATGCATGATTAACGATTCGGGTATCTTTGCATTTCCAACTTTATCCAATATAAGACTATGTACAGGAAAAGACAGCTTTTTAGACCCTGCTATTACATCAATCAAATATATAGATGACAAGGTAAATCTAGTTAGGAATTGGAATTCTACAGAGCCCATAAAATTATCGGGTATATTCTTCCTTAATTGGTCAGATACTGAATCTTGCAAGCAGCTAACCGAGAAAGAGGCTTTCATAACACTTATAAAAAACATCTGGTTCCCTTGGTTTACGCAAATGACACTTAAAGAAAATCATTTGAAGTTGTGTGCAAATATTGCTCGGCAAATAAAGGTATTTTCCCACTCTAGGCCTCAGACAGCGTATCCATCAAAAGATGCTGGCAATTTCGTATTTAACTTAAATCTTTGACTACTTCCTGCAAAGGATCCTGAATTAAATTGAGTGATGATTGCACAACTAACTCTTCTAATGTTTTTCTTAATTTATACATTTCTAAGTCGACTCTTATGCCAATAACTCTTTGCATATCTTGATCAAATGTATCATGTCGGAATAAGTGATATTTTTTTAATTCTTCAACTGCTTGGTCGAAAGTTATTAGAGATAAATCATTAAGGCATAGCGGCCCCCATTTACCTACTACAAAGCGAATAAAGTCAAATAATCTTCCGTAAATATGAGTAAAAGGAAACTTATCAACGGCACCCCTTCTGAGAATGAAATAAGAACGTATCGAAGGATTTGGGATTAAGTTACACAAAAATAATGCCTCAGATAGGGTCAGTTGCTTGGATTGTTTATTAAAATATTTTTCTACAGCGTAGAGCCATCCTGTTTCGGTCCGATAACCAAATCGTAGATTATCCAGATATAAAACAAATATCTCTTCTTTGGTTAATACTAGCTCTGCCAAAATAGCATACAATAATTCTAATGGCTTTCTTAAAAACCTGTACCTTGCCAGAACAAAAATATTCCTAACTAATTGTTGAGTAATCGAGCTTCCGCCTTTTAATTTTTTTGTTTTTAAGGAATCTTTAAGGCTTCGTTTGATCTCTGGTAAATTCAGACCTTTATGGCTAAAAAATAGATCATCTTCATGCAAAGCAATCAAAACTAATAGAAATCCTGGTAGATGTCTTAATTGTTTAACTCGATCAAGATTCAAACCTGTGACATACGGTTCTTGGCTATAAGATGGTACATACGTGTAGGTACCTTTTAATAATCGTATTCGATGAGTAATCAACCCA
The DNA here is from genome assembly GCA_044351935.1 of Bdellovibrionota bacterium. GTDB lineage: Bacteria > Bdellovibrionota_C > UBA2361 > UBA2361 > JBIKWN01 > JBIKWN01. Next base: position 3,562 of record JBILET010000060.1, on the reverse strand, counting down.
ACAGAAACAATGATTACCATTAAACTAATTATTACCAAACTAATACCAAGCATTTAGTAGTATTTTGCTATCTTTGCTAGCTTTATGAAAGTTCGTAATCTATGCAGATGCACCATGAAATCTCACCGATTTGGCTCCAAGAACAGACTTTTATGTCGTCTGGGTGCTGTTTTGGTCGAATTGATTCGGTAAATGAATATTATGACAATGGAAAAATTGTGCGAGTCGTTAGAGGCTGGCTACTTCACCAAAATGATCAAATTCTTTCACTAAAATTTAAGTTCAATAATCACATATATCCTGCTACAACCCGCATACCTAGAGTTGATGTTGAGCAAGCGTTCAAATCTTTAAAACATGCATCAACTGCGGGATTTACTTTTGTAATTGATGATATAACTTTACAAACTTTTCCCTCACAGATCGCGCCCAGCTTTGCCGGCGTAACGTTTGGTTCGACTGTATTTACCGGGACGATGCAACCATATCATATCGAAGAAAAAGCGTCGCTTATATTTAGCACCCTAGATAAGGCTGACAATTCTGATGCTTTAATTATTTCAGTGCCGTTAACTCATAACAAATTACTATCATCGTACGAACAACTAATTCAAAAACTATCAAACTTGAATTTGTCGTGTAAGACAGTGGTTACGACCGAAAATAAAATACGTCAAAGGCAAAATTGGCTTAATTATGGAAAATATAAATTGACTATAATTTTTGGAGTATCCGCATGGGAGGAGTTCATAGGCAGCCCAGATATTCATATATTACAACAATCTAATACCAAAATAATTTTTATCAATGACAATAACGAGTATCAATTTGGATATCATCCAACTGTTACTCACTTTGATATTGACGAAATACAAAAAATTAGTTTTTAACTTTAGCTAAGCTCTTTGTATGCATCGGGAGAGACCCCCCATGAATAAGTAAATTGATCAACACAGACCCAAGCATGAGCAGGGTGCGAAATTTGATTATTAGGATCTATACCTAATTTAAGTACATGTGAGACTTCATATCTTCTTAGCAATCGACAAAAAGTAATACTTTTATGTAAGCAGGAATATTTTATTGGCAACCAATAGGATAAAATACAGATTATTCTAGCGAACTTTTGTGCCAAATTGTGATTATCGATTGAATTATTTTTAGAATAAAATTCCCTATTGGCTAACTCTTTTGGTACTCCCTTAATACATTCTAATTTTGATTCTTGCAGAAAAAAAAATGCTATTAATAATAAGTCGTAGCTTCTAATACAAAATAAAATGGAATTAATTCGGCTTTTTAGGGACACGTTCTAGTTGTGCAGTTTAATAATATTTGAATTGAGTAAGTCCCCAAGAAATATAAGCATATCCTTTTTACACTCCTCAAATGACACATCATGCATAGCGGCGACCTTATTAATTAGGTCACTAACTATTTGTGGCTGATCTAGCAAACTGCATATACGCTTTGCGGTTTCATTTAGGTTGTAATATTGACCAGAAACTGCATCCAACACAACTCTGTCATTGTCGATGTCGCATGACATTAAATTACTAGATAAGGAAATCACACTATTTAGATCTAAATTGACAGGTACCATACAGATACAATAAATGATATCAATAACTTGCTTATATTGCTCAATCCATAGACATTATATAGAAACAAATATTATTTCATAGTGAATAAGAAAAGCCTTAAAAAACTCCATAAAAATATCAAAAGCCACTTTTCATTTAAAAGAGTATTAAGGCTTATCAGAAACATCTATATCGATCTAAAATTTGGAGCCTTTCTAGGTGGGGGCTTGAATAGCCGGTATAACCATTTAGGGGCAAACGGTACATCAAATACTGATTATTCGGCTTTAAATTTTATTTTTAAAGATCGAATTTCCACTGATGATGTTTTAGTTGATGTTGGTTGCGGTAAAGGCCGCGTCTTAAATTGGTGGCTATTAAATTTCCCTTTCAATAAAATATATGGGATTGAAATTGATCCTATTATTGCTAAGAAGGTCCAAGATCGACTACAAAAATATAAAAACGTACATATCATTTGTGGTTCGGCTATACATAACTTACCACCTGAAGGTAATATTTTTTATCTTTTTAACCCATTTAACGGCCAAATGATCTCGGATTTCAAAGATCAAATCTGCAAACTTGGGCCCTTTAATAAAAATGGTAAAAAAATTCAAATTTTCTGGTATACAAATATCTCACCGATTGAATTTATTAGTGACAATAGATTTACTGTCAAGCAAATTCAAATTCCAAGACGTTTTCATCAACTCTATTTAATCGAAGTATCATAGAATTAATGATTAATCTTGAAGATGGCGATCAAATCAGAGCTGTTGTTGTATTACCAAATGTATGTGGGCTCAAAGATAATTATAACTTCTTTGTTCAGGATATTTTGCAAAGCCCGCATGTAGTTGGTATTTGTGAAGTTAAGATCCGTACTAAAAGAATACTAGGAGCTGCCCTACTTTGTTTTAAAGGCAAAGCTTACAGACTTGCCTGTAGAATATTAATAAATACCCTCCATATACTGCCGATACGTAGAAAATTAATCGCAAAATCTCTTAGAAAGAAGTTTTTTCAAATCGATAGTATAAACTCCGAAGCATTCTATAAATTAATTGAAACAAACAATATTAATCTAGTTATTCACTCCAGAACTCGCAGAAGATTTTTACCAGAAACACTTTCTAGAGTTAAATACGGATGTATCAATATTCACAATGGAATCCTTCCTTGGCAACGAGGAGTTAAAAGTGATCTGCGAGCATTTGCAAAATGTCAGCCTACCGGATTTTCTTTGCACTTAATGGAAGAAAAAATTGACTGTGGGCCTATCCTTACGACTGTTACAGTTGATGCTGGACAAGAAAAAAATTATGACACCTATACTCACCGGGCAACCAAATTACATGCTTCTACATTAATAACCTTACTAAACTCTTTAGATCAGACACGTTCAATTCAATCCATACCACAGCAAACTATACCAGGTGAAAGAGTAAGATCATCCCTTTTATCTGTTGAAGAGTTGAAAAATATCAAAAAATTAGGAATACAAGTTTAGTGAAATCAATAAATTTAGCTAATCTTGCTAAACTTACCTACTATTCTATTAAGTAAATAGCTCAAAGAACCCATTAATTTATCCTGCATTAACATTGACCTATAAATATTTTTAGTTTTTTCTTTTATATTTTGCTTACGTTTTCTAGCTAAATCAAAAATCAACGAATCTGCTAGTCTGCATTCTGTGTTTGAAGTTTGCGACTTTAACCAGTCATGCAAAAAATGATTCTCGTCAATAAATCTACTTGATAAAATAAGAGCGACTTTAAAAGCTTTTTGCATTCCTATACTACCGCAGATCGCATTAGCATCATTTATTGTCTGTAAATTTATTTTGTCACTTTTAAAATACCAAACTAAATCTAATATCCATCGCAACTTACACCAATGATGCTTGGTACCATGCGCAATCATAAGCAATAAATTGTGCATATCTGATAATGTATTGTATCGACAATACTTAC
>JBILET010000205.1:0-3834 GCA_044351935.1 Bdellovibrionota bacterium | reverse complement strand
AGCAGTCTTAATATGTGCAGGTACCACGGCAGGAATATTTTCATTCCAAAATAGAATAATTGGCAATGCCCCTGTTGAATCACATCCTCAGAATACTCAACAAGCAGCAGCTGTAGACTATGATGATGCAGAAACTAAAGCATTCAAAGCTGAGCTTGCGATTAATCCAAACAATCCTGATGCGCTACGCGGACTAGCTCAAAGTTTGTGGACAAAGTTAGCTAACTATGAAGAAGGACCATCAAACTTAGTGCTAGATCTTCTAGATACCTTATTAAAACTTCAATCAATTGATCCCCAAGATAAACTTACGCTATTAATGTTAGCTAACCTTTCATTTAATCAAAGAGTATTTGATAAATCTGCTCAATATTACGAAAAATATTTAATTCTAGAACCAGAAGATACCGAAGCAAGAGCAAACTACTCATCAGTATTAACATTTATTGGAAAACTAGATGATGCTCTTCGACAAATCGATATAGTAGTCGGGAAAGACCCAAAAAGTTTCCAAGCAAATGCTTACAGAGCCATCACATTGGCTCAAATGGGGCGAGTAGATGAAGCAAAAAAAGTTGGGGAATCTGCAATGCAGTATGCCCCTTCTGAAGAAGCAAAAAATAGATTTGGTAAATTCCTAGCATCATTAGATAACCAGCAAAATTCACCACAACAACAAAACGAACCCGATAACAACGAACCATCAATAGTAAAAGTAGTAAAACAAAGCTCGGTAGCAGGACCAAAATTAGTCAGCAGTAAAGCAGAAGGAAAATTCCTTTTACTTACATTCAAGGATTTTCCAATGAAATCCATGCCACCAATCGCAAAAGATATTTTCTTTTCAAAAATTAGAGCAGCAAATCAGCAAGATAAATTTGAAGAAATAAAATTTATTGACGCTGCTAGTGGAACATTAATGGAAAGCTTATCGCTTAAAGACTAATTTTGTCTTAATAGCCAAATTTTTTTCACCCAAGGAACTGTTAAAGTAGATATTAAATATCCACACAACGGTATCAAAGCATTTCGAAATGGCGAATCAACAGACAAGCACCAAAACACACCCGCAGTAGTAACATAAGTCAAAAAACAAATCGTAGCACGTCGAGTAAAACTAACTTCCCAAGCCTTATCAGATTCAACTCGTCTATTCCTTTCACCAATAGCTGCTATCGAATCCTCAATAGCCACCAATCGTAGAAGAACTTCATTATTATCCATGTGAATAAATAGCATTATAAAATTATTTACCTGCGCGAAGTAGAGCCAGAAATTAAACAATATATATGATTTCTGGGACTTCAATCCGCGTTAAGCTCGGCCAGGATGGCCGAGTAGCGGATTGAGAGCGATGGAAGCGGCCAAGGATGGCCGCGACGAGCGATCCCAGCAATCATATATATTGTTTAATTTCTGGCGCCCCCACTAAGCACAGCCTAAAAACACTAACGTCGCCCAAACAACTTATTCTTAATAGCCTGTTTAGTATCGCGAAACCAAAACCGAAAAGTACGTCGCTGATTATTCAACCAAAGCAAATAATACCCACCAGATGACAAAAAGAATCTCAAAATCCCAGCTCGAATATTAGGCAAAAAACAAGGAGCATGTGTAAGCATATTGATTTCAGTTTTCACAAACTGCCAACCAGATTGCTCTGGCATCTTAGTTCCAAAAGGCCCATAAGCAGGAACAGCTTTACCTTGCCTACGATGAGTTTCGATAATACGAAAAGCCCTATAACGTTTTTCAGTCGCCATCATACTGTTACAAGCTAAAGCTTCTTTACGAGTAACAGACTTAGCTACAATTTTTTTATGCTCAATTAACTGCTCACAAACAGCTTTAGCACGAGCGCTCCTAACAAGCGCAAAACTCCACCCTTTTTGAAAATCAATATCAGGTTCAGGTGGTGACATCCAAGGATCACCAACAGCAATATCAGCAAACTCTGCACTAGCATCGTAACAAGTTAAACAACGAGCGGGGCTATAAAGACGATAAAGTATATTAATAATCTCCATCGAAGATGGTTTATAACCTTTCTTATCACCAAAATAGATTGGATATAAACTTCCATCTTTATAAGTTATATGCGGCGCCCCAGGATGTTTACCGATTCGAGAAGTAAACTTAACAGCACCATCTAGCTTATCTTTTAAACCTTCCCAAATAATATTGTATGCATCATGTTCAACTGCTGCGTGGCAAAATAACCCAACCGTTAAAACAACTCTTTCTTTTAACCTAGGATCTAATTCAGAAGCTTTAATAAAACCATGAATCTGACATGGTAGCCCTACTAAAGCGTATTTTCCTGGGATCTCGCGAATTTGCGAAAAAACTTCATTAGTCGGAGAAATTGCATATTTTGATTTTACTGCTCCAAGAATTTCTTCACGAGTACGCGCTACAATTGGTTTACCTCTCCATAAGACATCCTTATCTGATGTGATACAAACTGCACCATCAATTTGTTTTGTATCAAGTAAGTGAAGCAATATTGCAGTAACTAATCCACCGCTTGTGGATTTTTCTTGTAAGTCTCCTTCAGTAGCGTACGCTAAAAAACTTTCATCAAAATGCCCGTGCGTACTAGTAAATGATCCCTCTTCATTAAACTGCTGTTTATAATGAGCTTTAAAATCAAACTCATCACCCGGGCAAACCTTTACGCAAAGATCACAATCAGTACAAGCAGAAAGATTAGAAATTTGAGGATAACTATTTTCAGATGATGTAAGTACCTTGGTAGGACAAATTCCAATACAAGAACCACAACGATGGCATAACCCACCGTCTATAATTCTGCTAAGCGCACGCAATGCCCGTGGAGCCTCAGAAGCCTCGTCTTGTGGCCAAGAAAACGGCTGCAAGAACGGCGACTGGCCCCTAAGGGCTGATTCATTTGGGAGTATTCGTAAAGACTGCTTCACAGATTCGATTAAACAATACGCCGATAAAGTAGACACGATGAGCGTAAAAAATGCAATCTTTATGGGCTTTTATCAACGTCTAGGATAATATCTTTAAAACAGCATATGTTAAATGATTTAGAGCAAGTTACAGCCGATCAAGAGACCTCATCGGATAAGTACGCCACTAGATTTAGCGGCAAAATTGGCCAGTGGTTTTTGCAGGTTCAAAGCCAAAAAGTTACCCAAGCCATAGGCTCTGAAGATATAACTACAGTCTTAGAAATCGGTGGTGGCCACGGTCAGTTAGTAGATACTTATCTGAGCTTAAATCTTAAACCTACGATTTACTCTAGCGACCCAATATGTGCATCACGGGTACAAAAATACATTGATAAAAATCAAATTCAATTTGCTACAGGTAATCTAGTAAAACTTCCGTACCCTGATTGTTCATTTGATGCAGTTGTATCAATTCGTCTTTTAGCTCATTGCCCTGCTTGGGATAATCTAATAAGTGAAATGTGCAGAGTCAGTAAAAAACTAGTAATAGTAGACTACCCGCCATTAGAGTCGTTTAATGTTCTATACAATTTGCTATATGAAATAAAAGCAAAATTCGAAGGAACAACTCGACCTTTTACAATATTTAAGAACTCAACAATTAGAAGTACTTTTAATAAATACGGTTTTGAATTGCACAAGAATCTTCCTCAATTCTTTGTACCGATGGTAGTATACAGAAAAGTAAAATCTGTAATATTTGCAAAATTAATCGAAAATATTTGCAGCATATTATTATTAACAAAATTTTTAGGGTCTCCTACAATTTCATGCTTTAAGAGAAAACAGTGAGCAGCAATAAACGATTTACAATTTTATTTAGACTAGTACCTCTTGCCGCTAAACATAAAAC
>JBILET010000059.1:0-7703 GCA_044351935.1 Bdellovibrionota bacterium | reverse complement strand
TAAATAGAACTAATAAATGGAAACAGTGGCCTAGGGATAATGTCCATTTTGTTGATAAGTGGTTAAGCATTTACTCTGACAGGAAGTAAAATTAAATGAGCCTAGTTATAGCTGCAGCTGCTATAAAATTAACCCCACTAGATTTTGAATCTAACCATGCTGCAATTATCGACGCTATTAACCAAGCACTCCTTAAACAATCAAAAATAATCTGCCTTCCAGAGCTTTGTATTTCTGGATACGGATGTGAAGATGCGTTCTTTTATGAATCGGTGATTGCTCAAGGATATAAGTCTTTAGGGCAAATATGCCAATTTGTAGATTCAACATTTGCTGTCATTGTAGGTTTACCGGTAAAGGTAAATACCCAACTTTTTAACTGCGTAGCTATTATTAATGATCATAAAGTTGTTGGAATTGTACCAAAGCAGCATCTGGCCAACGACGGCGTCCATTACGAAAAACGATGGTTTGTAGAGTGGAATTCAAGTTGTCCAAATCAAGTTATTCTACCAGGGATCAATAACAATAAACCGATCTTACTAGGGGTTGAGCCGATTGAGTTATTTGGTAAAAAAATTGCTTTTGAAGTTTGCGAAGATGCTTGGGTAAAAAATCGGCCCGCACATAAATTAGCAAATAAAAACGTCGATATTATTTTTAACCCTTCAGCAAGTCATTTTGCATTCGGTAAATATAAAACAAGGCAAGATCTGACTAAGGATGGATCTAGAATTACTTCAGCAATTCACGTTTTTGTTAATCAGTTAGGAAACGAATCTGGTCGCACAATTTATGATGGGGACATAGTTGTTGCTAAAGATGGACAGATCATAGCTCAAGCTAAACGTCTAACGTTTAAAGATAAAAATATTTTAACTATTGATGTAGATTCGAAAATTAATTTAGAAAATCTTGATAATCCAAATTATACAGAACAAGACTATTACGATTTTACTAAAGCATGCGCTTTGGGGTTGTTTGATTATTTAAAAAAATCGGGATCCTTTAGATTTGTTTTGTCATTAAGTGGTGGTGCAGATTCAGCGGCTGTAGCTGTTTTAGTTAAAGCAATGGTTTATTTTTTGATTAAAGATAATGGCTTTAACGACGCATTAAAGATGCTAAATTTAGATTCTAGTTTAAAAACCGAACAAGATATAACAAATCAAATATTGCACTGCGTATATCAAACAACAAAGCAGAACTCGGATATTACTAGACAAGCAGCTGCGGAGGTTGCAAAGCAATTAGGCTTTAAATTTAGCGTAATTGAGCTAGATGATATAATTGATTTATACCAGAAAAAAATTCAAAAAATCGCTGATAAAGATATATCTTGGCAGTCCCAAGATATAGCACTTCAAAACATCCAAGCTAGAACACGATCGCCTGGTATTTGGATGTTAGCTAATATTAATAACGCTCTATTGTTAACTACTGGAAATCGTAGCGAAGCTGCAGTTGGATATTCAACGATGGACGGTGATACTAGTGGTTCCCTTGCGCCGATAGCAGGTGTTAGTAAAATTTTTATTCAAAATTGGTTAAAGTGGCTTCAGAATAATACCATTGATGATTTTGGTAATTTTTCTTGGCTAAAAATCATAACCGCTCAGTCTCCAACCGCCGAGCTTCGTCCTTTAAGTAGCAAACAAACAGATGAAGCAGATCTTATGCCTTATGTTGTTTTAGGAGCTTTAGAACAGATTGTTTTAAATAAACGAATGCCTAAAGAGCTTGTTTATCAAGAAATAATAACCCAATTTGATGGTACTTACGTAGAAAGTACTCTTAAAGGATGGGTTGATAAATTTTATCTATACTGGACAAGGTCCCAATGGAAACGAGAGCGCTTAGCCCCGTCGTTTCATCTAGATACATTTAGTGTTGATTCTAGAACTTGGTGTAGGTTTCCGATCTTATCTAAAGAGCTTATTTAAAATTTATCTTCAGAATTTTCTTCAGAGTCATCGGGAATACGTTTGCTATCTTCTCTGGCGGTTGAAGGATTTGTAAATCCTCGCTGAATATGATCAACGGCCTCTTCGGCAGTAAAACCATTTAATGCCCATTCACGCGCAAGAGGTGGTTGAAAGCCAAATCTAATCCAAGGCGCTGCTTGTTCTGATTCAAACTGCAGACACTTCCAGAACCACGCTGTTCTAGGAGAATTAATTCCCACTTGAACCCACGAGGCAAAATCCCGAGCAGTTAATGTAAAAGCGTGCCAATATCCAGCCGAAAAGGCAGGAATTTTAATGACCGCCCACTCTTGTGCTTGATCTTCAGGGATTTGAGTGTGGATGTAATCAAAACTTCCCTTGTATGTGTTAAGGAATCTATTAAAGTCATGTACGGAAGTTCGAAAAACTCCCGGCAAAAATAATCCTTCTTCAAAAAGGCTTCGATAAAAAACAGCAGGCGTTTCTTCGTCGCTTGTATAGATATCAAAAAATAGATGCGCTGCTTCAATATTTTTTTCAGCCTGAGGTAATAGCTGCTCGTAAGATGCTTTTGCATCAAGCAAAGTAAAATGTTCAGCGTATTGTATATGCCCACGGATATAGTGTTCGTTAGCGTAAGCAAATCTAGCGTATGCGCCTATTAGCTGCTTTGTTTGTTCTGCATCTTCTAAAATATTTGGCTCGATTAGAATACCTTCAATTTTATCAGCATATTCTAGAAGTTCTTTTTTGCAGATCTCAAGAAGAAGCATTACTTCTTTTGCATCTTGAGTTTGAGGTGACTTCCAAATTCTAGAAAAAACAGGAATTCCTTGGTAAATATTATCTAATAACTTTTCAACGTAAGTTATATTGCTTTGGCATATCGAAACAGAATCTGGGTTAAAATCTGCTAGACCTAGTTGAGACAGTATATTTAAAGAAGCAAATTGGCCTTGTAGATTAGCGTGCAAATGGCTAATTACAGAGTTTGAAAGTTCAAGATCGGATCCTAAGTTCTCGTCCATAATGAAAGCAAATTAATAACGTTGATATATAATAATTCGTAGCATTCTAACATTGGAAATGCTTCTTTAATACTGCAAATCATCTAGCACAGAGGCGAATCTTTGAATAAATTTAATCCTATTAGTATCTTGGAACTGCTTTAGGCCTAGTGCAGGATCGTTTCCTGCTGAGCTTCCTTCTCGGTGAATTGCCTTGGCATAAGGTGTAAAAAGGGTCTTTAAACCTAATTTATGCGCTCGGTATTGCCAGTCGCAGTCTTCAAAATACATAGGATAATAAATTTCATCCAGCAGTCCAACTTTGTTGATAGCATCTCTTCTTAAATACAGAAAACATCCCGATGAATAACCAACATATCTAAACTTTGAAATTTCTGGATTTGCTTGCGGAGAACCACGGAATTCATTTATTCCATATCCATTGGGAAGAATTCTTGCCCCAGCTTCTAGTACTAATCCATCTTCTGAAATTGTAAGACCACCAGAGCAAGCTACCGTAGTGCTAGAGTAAGCAGCATCAGCAAGAGCAATTAGCCATTTTTCGTCTATAAATTCGATATCATTGTTAATCAGGACAATGTCATCGGTATCATATATATTAAATAATGAGTTATTAGGTTTAATAAAATATTCATTAGTGGGGTTTAAATGAATATCTAACAGCTTTGGATATTCAGCACGTTTTTTCTTTAAGTATTCTACAGTTCCATCCGTACACCCGTTTGACCAGACAGCAACGCGAAAATTTGGATGTATTGTAAATTTCAAAAGCGAATCTAGGCACTTTTCTAGTAACTTAAGTTTGTTGTAAGTAACAATTGCTATGGTAACTGGAGGATACATTATCGATTTATCAAGCAAGACTTCGATAAGATTCTTGCCAATTGTATTTTGAAGAATCTTAAAAGATTTTTCAGCGATTTCTGATGCGATTGAATTATTTTTTAATGACCATGCAAGGCAGTCCGCAAGTTGTTCAGTGGTTTCGCCGGTTAATTTTTGATATTCGTCAGGAAGATCCAGCCCCTCCAGACCAATATGGTTTGTAATAACAGGAATTCCGTATGATAAAGCTTCGGTGACTTTTCCTTTTACACCAGCGCCGAATTTGAGTGGTACCAGCGAAGCAAATGCTCTGTGATAAAATGTCGATAAATCCTCAACAAAACCGTGTACAAATACAGATGAGTCATTATGTAAGTTTGCAACTTCACTAGGTGGATTAGACCCTATAATGTGAAGTTTTAACTGCAAGTTGTATTTTTCATGGACACGTTTGCATATTTGAACTGCCCATATTGCTGCAGATATATTTGGTGGATGATTAAAACCACCGACAAAAAGAACATTTAAAATATCACGATTTTGATTTTTTTCTTTTTTTTCGAAGATATCATCTATAGGAACAGGAATTACTCTGGTTGGGCAGCTTGGTAACTCGGCCCATAGCTCCTTTTGGTCTGTTTCTGACACAACCCATACTTCATTTGCTAGAGAGTATACTCTTTTTTCATCAAGTTTCTCTTTTTCTAATTGTTCTTTTGATGAGTCATTCAAGCCTTCCAATAGTGCGCGATGATTTCGTTTCCAGTGGATATCAACCGAATCGATGATGATTTTATTGTTCGGGAATACAGATTTTATTGCATCAATATTTCTTAATGCGCATGGATACCAACCGATAATAAACACCGTACTGCTATCCTGTGAGTTATGTAGAAGAAAACCAAGAGGATTGCTCTGTGCGGTTATCCCAATTGAATCTAGTTTTGATTTATATATTTCTGATCGCTCAGACTCGTATTCATACAAATATATAACATCATATCCCAAATTGCGAAGTAACATTAAAAGTGTAAACAATCTTTTCCCCCCGGTTGATTTGTCAAATTCGGGAAGCGTTGGGCAAATGAAAACTAAGTTTGCCCTTTGTGTTGATTGAAACTTAACATTTTTAGAAATAAATAAACTACCAGGCAGATCGGTATGTGCTAATTTTTCATTTATTTCAAATTTTAATAATGACCCAGAATCACCAAAAAACTGCCTAAACCAAAAGTCACCTTCCTTGACCATATCAAGGATTAACTCATATTTACCCGGCGTTAGATTTGCAATGCTTATGATAAATATAAAATCAAAACTCTCTTGTGGCTTTATAGATTGTTTTGGGAGTTCATATCTATATTCTGACGTTATTTGAACTTCATCGTTGCTTTCAGATGATAATATCCCACCAAGCTTAACCGAACCTAGGCCGTGATTTCTAACCCACGGATGAAGCCCAATATTTTTGACAGACCCACGCACCGACAAAATTGTAGGTTGTGTCCATTCGGTGCTGTTAATCGATATTAATGACAGATAAGAAGGAAGAGCATTGATCCATAAACTTTTATTCGTGCTAATTTCAAAATCAAAATTACATGCAAGATCATCATTTGCGGTTAGGGTATTTTTATCCAGTTTTGCTAGGTAGGCTTCAGCTGAATATTTTCCAGGTTTTAGAGACGCAAGTTCTAAGTTAAGAGTTGCAATTTGATGTTTATTTTCAGATTTCAAAACTGAAAATTTATTTTGACTCTGTATTGCTCCTAAAGAATCTTTGATATCAATTAGGATATCTATTTTATTTTCATCACTGGCGTTATCTTTTGTTGAGACTAAACAGCTTATAAGAACGTTTACGCATAAAGCATGAGTGCCAACTTTTTTGCACGATAGTAGATACATTGAAGCATCGGTTGAAAGATTTTTATCAGTAGTTTTAGGCTGCATCAAAAATTTTCTTAGAGTTTACTGTGTCAAGTGTCTTTTAAAGATTAAATTATGGTTAAATTTCTTACTTCAGCGATGACCATAATCTACGATGATTCGCTGACTAGTAAGATTACTTAATCATAATTCCTATTAAAGTATTTAACGGCCAATTTAGTCAAGAAACTCAATAATTTAGACGATTAGATGGTATGAGGTGTAGAAAATTTTTTACCAACAATTACGTTGGTTGATAACTCGTATCTACAGACATATGAATAAAATTATTTTTTGGAATGTACTCATGAAATTAGAAACTTGAAGGTAAAGTTATAGATTTGCAATGGCAGTAACTTTGCTCTCTAACATCTCGGCGTTGCGTGCGTCTAGACAACTCGCATTAACGTCGACCGAGTTGGGCCAAACCTATGAACGGTTGTCATCGGGCCAACGTATTAATCGTGCATCTGACGATGCGTCTGGTCTTGCCATATCTTCGATCTTAAGAGCAGAAGCACGAATTGCTGGAGTTGCTATACGTAATGCAAATGATGGGATCAGTGCAACTGCTATTGGAAATGCAGCATTTGATGCAATTACAAATATTCTAGTTAGAATGTCTGAACTTGCAGAGCAGTCTGCAAACGGAACATACTCAACAAATCAACGGTCTCCAATTCAAGCAGAGTTTGCAGCGTTAGGTTCAGAAATTGAACGAATCGCTTTAACTGCAAGGTTTAATGGAATAGCATTACTTTCGAGTTCTGGCTCCCTTGCATTGCAAGTAGGTCTTAATTCTGGCGCATCATCACAAATTAATTTACCACTTCTAAATGGAACTTTAAGCGGTATAAGGTTAGCTCTTGGAGGAAATTCGGCTTTAAGTTATTCGGTCATTGATAACAGTATAGATAATTCTCAACTTGCAGCCAGAACTGCTCTCGAAGCGGTCAGAGAAGCACTTGATGATGTAACTTCAAAAAGAGGATTAATCGGTGGAGCGGAACGAAGATTAGAATTCGCAATCAATAATTTAGAATCTGCTCGAGACAATTTTATTCAAGCAGAATCGCGAATTCGTGATGCAGATGTAGCAACCGAGACTGCTAATTTAGTTCGTTTAAATATTTTACAACAATCTGGTATTGCAATACTTGCGCAGGCAAATTTACAGCCTCAAGTTGCGTTAAAGCTTTTGTCTTTCGATTAATTCCTCAATTGAATTATTGAATTGCTCGAAACTAAACTGATTTATGACGGCTTCATAGGCATTTGTTTGTAGGGTTCTCCATAAGTCGATGTTGCCGTATAAAGCCGCAGCCTTAACAGCAATCTCATCTGCTGTTCTACCTATTAATATTTCTTTTCCATCCTGCCAATTTAGTTGTTGTGCTATTAACTCTGAACAAACAATAGGAATACCAGCAAATGCAGCTTCAATTACTTTTATTGGAATCCCAGAGCCAAATCGATGTGGAACAATAAGGACTCTGTGTTGTTTAGTTATTTCAGAAAGTCTATCTACAAAACCAAGAATAGATATCCCAGGGTCTAAAATTTGTTTATAAATAGGATCACAAAGTTGACCTGCAAAACTTAAACCAACAACACTCGGGTTAATTAATTTTAAAAACTGAGGATAAATAACTTTAGCGGTCAATAAAGCTGCATCTGCATTTGGTGAATCTACTGTGCTACTTGGGCCGATAAACAATAAATCAGCTGTATTATGAAAATCTGGCAGCTCTTTAGGTAAGGAATTATTAACGCCAAAACTAATGATGTGTACATTCGAAATATTAAATTCTTTAAAAGTTTTAGCTTCGGCTTGATTTACAGCGATTACCACATCGGCATTTTTTACAATTTTCATTTCTGCCGTAACAATCGAGACAATCTCGTCGTCTGTTAATGCAATATTTTTTTTGATTTCGTGTTGAAGAATTAGCTTAGTAGAGTAAATAGCTTCAGA
>JBILET010000001.1:0-22725 GCA_044351935.1 Bdellovibrionota bacterium | reverse complement strand
TGTTATAGATAAAATTGTAAAATATACAAGCTACAGATTTCCTATATCACAAACTGAAAACCAAATTTTAGATTTAGGCGAAATAAAATCTGCAAGCTACAAAGCTGGGGTTGAGGAAGTTATTCGACTAGCACAACTCTGCCCAAATGATTCGGTAGTCTTTGATCTAAGCCTAGCTAGAGGATTGGATTATTACACTGGGACAATATTTGAAATCCATTTACCTGACTTCCCTGAGTTTGGAACTGTTTCATCTGGTGGAAGATATGAAGATCTTGCTACTCAATTTATTAATCATAAACTTCCTGGGGTTGGCGGTTCGATTGGATTATCTCGATTAATGGATTTAATTTTCAAAAATAATCTAAAACCACTTTCTGTGGCATGCCCTACTCAAATACTGTTTACTGTTTTCAGTGAAGATTTAAGACCTCAAATTAACAAGCTTGCCGATATTTGCCGTGATAAGGGCATACCTGCCGAAGTTTATCCATCTGCCCCAAAACTTGGAAAGCAGATAGAATATGCAGATAAGAAAGGGATTAATTTTTGCGCTTTTCTTGACGATGCTTCTGGTAAGATTCGGATCAAAGACATTGTTGCTAAAGAAGAAAAAGAGTACTCATCTGTCGAAGATTGGATTGCAATAAAATTCCCAGTAGTTAATAAATGACAACACATCCATCAACGTATCGCTCATTCAAAGAGCTTGTTACTGCAGCTTGGGACGCTACACAAGGCGAAAGATTTCGCTTATTTCTTTTTGTTTTCCTTTTTATCTTTGCTTATTCAATTGATCTTCTTGTTCCCTGGGCGATTGGTTACACAATTGCGGCTTTAGTAAAAGAAGGTTTCACTGACGCTGCATATCAACAAGCGATGTATGGAATATTCGCATACATGGGTCTTCGATTAGTACACACCATACTTCACCACTTTGGTCGATACGTGCAAAACACTGTTGCCTATTCTGCTCGAATGGCAACTCTTACTCGATTATTCGATACCTTAATGGTGTTTCCGTTAAATTGGCATGTAAGACATCACTCAGGAGAATCGCTTAGCAAAATAAATCGCTCTACTGGTGCTGTCGATCAAACAATCGGAACTTATATTTGGCAAATAATCGAAGGAACAGTCAAAGTATTTTTTGCTGGAGCTGCAATTCTTTATTTGGATAAATGGGTAGCGATTAACGTTTTAGTTATGGCTTTTCTGACCATCTTTTTTATGGTCTTTTTTAACCGACGTTTAGTTGACCGAATACGAAGAAATAACTGGTTCTACGACAAGATAAACAGAATCTGCGTAGACTATCTTTTTAACATCGTAACTGTAAAAACATTAAGCTTAGAAAAAGCCGCTGGTGATTACTTAAAAAAACACAGAAACGATGGATTAGTTCTAAGTCAAAAAATTTCAAAATACAGCGAATTAAAATGGGGCTCGACCGGTGTTGGATATGCTTTAGTTATTGGTAGCTCCTTATTTATATATCTAGAGGGGCACCGACATACTAGCGCTGTATTTGATGTGCAAGCATTATACGTTCTTCTTAATTATTTAGATCGCATCTATCAAGCTATTGGATCTTTTACAGGGTATTATAGTGGGCTAGTTGAGTCTTCTACCGCATTTGAAGATGCTTCATCTATCACAGCACAAGCAAAAGCAATCGAAGCTGCGCCAACTTCATTTAAATTTGATCGTACTTGGCAATCAATTCAAATTCATGAGTTAAGTTTTAAATACGGCAAAGACGATAAAACTGTTCTTAGATCCGTTGGTTTTGAAATCAAACGTGGCGAAAAAATTGCTCTTGTTGGGCCATCAGGCGGTGGCAAATCTACGTTCCTAAAAATTATGGGAGGATTACTTATCCCTGAAGAGTGTAAAATTAGCACGGACTTACAAGCTGATGTGCCAGTTAACAATATTGCTAAAGCTTGTCTATTAGTGCCTCAGGAACCTGAAGTTTTCTCTGAGTCAGTTTTATACAACTTAACAATGGGAGATCATTACGACACAGCCGTATTAAGTAAATTCTTACAGCTATGTAGAGTAGATCGTGTTATAGAAAAACTTCCTCTTGGGCTTGATAATAACCTGGCAGAAAAAGGTCTTAATTTATCAGTTGGCGAAAAACAACGATTAGCTCTTTGTCGCGGGCTGTTAAAAGTTGAATCACGAGACATTCTTTTGCTGGATGAACCAACTTCTTCACTAGATCCCCAGACTGAAAAAGATATTTTCGTTGATTTATTAAGAGAATTTAGGAATCGAACAATAATAAGCGCATGTCATCGTTTAGCTCTTGTCCCGCTATTTGATAAAATTATCTACGTGCGCCACGGGATTATCGAAGAAGTGGGCACATTTGACGAGCTTATCGCAAAGCGTGGCTCATTCTACCTGGCATGGGATGATTTTGAAAAAAGGCTTGTTAAAGACTCTAATTACGATAGTAGTCAGCAAATTATATAACTATTGAAACATAGTTGCCTTTGTTTTAGCGTATACAGTTAGTGACCTCGAACGATTACTTAAACATACTTCCTGATTTTTGCCATAGTCTTATAGCACGTCTAAAAAAAGATCTTGCTTCTAATATTTACTATCACAGCGCAGATCATACTTTAGATGTAATACATGAATCTTATCTGTTTGCTAAAGAAGATAACTTAACTGCTCGCGAGATAGAGCTTCTGTTAATTGCTGCAACTTTTCACGATGCGGGATTTCTTTATCCGGCTTCCGGTGATGAAGAAATTGCATGTGATATGGTCACAATTCAAATGAAGCAGTCTGGTAATTATACAGATGAAGAGATTAGTCTGGTTAGAACTGCAATAATGGATACAAAGTTATTATTCGATCCAGAAAAAAATCTTGCTCATCAGCTACCTACAACAAAAATATCAAACTACTTACTAGATGCAGACATGAGCAATCTTGGGCGAGATGACTTTTTTAAAAAAGCAGAACTTGTTGCTAAAGAACACGGCAAAAACTTTAACGATCAAAGATTTATCGAGCAAACTTGGCGCGTGTGTAATAGTAAAGTTTGGTACACTGATGCTGCAAAAAAACTTAGGCAGTTAAAACATAAAAGTAACATCGCACAACTGTCTAAATTAATTGCTTAGCAGTTTTCTTAAGTGCGGCCCCATCAAATGTTCCTGGTTGCTTAATTACTTTATACAAAGGGGCAACTTTTTGTTGATACAATTTACCTGATGGGTCAATTTCTGTAACTACAGCAGAGATACCCATTACTAATTGCTCTGCATATTGATATTCGTGCACTCTATCATCGGTGACTATTGTGGTTAGAATTTTGCTTAACAAGTCCTGAAGAGATGACTTGGATAAACTTAAAGTTTCAATTTTAGATTTTATACCAGCTAAGTTTTGTTTGATTAAATCTGGTGATTGGTCAAAAACTGCGGCAAGAACAGCAAAATGAGTTTCGTTGATACGAAGCTTTCCAGGTTTGCCTTGGTAATTTTTTGTTCTAAATTCTTTTTTCTCTAAAGGATGATGGCAAGAAAAACAGTAATAGTTTGAAAAGTCATGTTCAAATTTTTCAGACTTAAGTTTTTCATCTAATCGAGTAGCTAACTCAAGTTGTCCATACAACCAAGTTTTAGTTGCCGAATAATTTCCGTTTCGCTTTATATATTTATCTGTAAAGTGCCAGTGTCTAGGCATCACCGACAAATAAGTATCAAGCTCAAGACTTATCCTTGGGTGCCCTGCCCCGTAAAGATCATGGCCAAAATTATTTTGTACTGATTCGACATGGCAGGAAGCACAAAGCTTTGCTTGCTCGCTTGCGGAATTTATATCTTTCATTCCTTGCTTGATAAGATTTTCATACGAAGCATCTTTTGCAACATGAGACTTTAACCATCCACTTGCAGCACCGTGACAGCTTTCACAAGATACTCCGTCCTCAAACGAGAATTTATCGGCTCGTTGATCTGGTTGAGCGTAAGTTGCATGACAAGACAAACACAGTTTGTCATTTTGAGCAGATTGGATTCCAAGATTAGCAGCTATTTTTTTCGAATCAGCACTGAGCAAAGTTTTATATGCTTGAGAATGGGAATCATGCTTATACCAAGTAAAGAACTCATTCTGTAAAACAGATGTGGCGTCTCGGGGCTTTACTGACCCGTGACAGTTCGAGGATGAGCATGAGGCCGTACCTACAAATTTAAATTCATGGACTGAGTCTTGAGCAAATGCAAAGGAAATATTGAGCAAACAATTTAATGTAATAAGTGCTAACGATATTAATTTCATTTGCAAACGCTGTTTAATTCAGAAGCTTTGAGAGAGAATTGTTTACTCTGTTCATCGTGTACACTATATTCTTCTGCGTTTCAATGCCAAAGCATTTTTCAGTAGCTATCATTGGCGCAGGCCCCGGGGGTTTGGGCGCAGCAGCCCGAGCCGCAAAGGTTGGAGTAAGCCACATCTTGTTTGAAAAAAACGAGATAGGTAACACAATTTTTAATTACCAACTACGCAAGCACGTAATGGCTGAGCCAGGAAAACTTCCTTTGCGCTCTGATATCGATTTCCAAGCAGGAACTCGAGAACAAATTCTTGATACATGGAATAAAACAGTTAATCAGCTAAACGTTAACTGGCAGAAAGCAGAAGTTACTAAAATCATAAAAAATCAAAATATTTTTGAAATCCATACTGCAAATGAAGTTGTCCAAGCTGACAACGTAATACTAGCAATTGGTATGCAAGGAAGCCCAAGACTTCTTGAAGTCGAAGGTGCTAATTTACCTCACGTAGCTTATACACTTTCAGATCCCGATGCATTTAGTGGTAAAAATATTTTAGTTATCGGAGCTGGTGATGCTGCCATCGAAAATGCGCTAGCTTTATGCGCTAAAAATAATGTTTATATACTCAACCGAACAGCTGAATTTGCGCGAGCTAAAGATGCAAACGTTGCGCTAATAATGTCTGCTATTAACTCTGGACAGATTAAATGCTTTTCTGATTCTGAACTTGCAAACATTACCCAAAATACGGCAACAATAACAACTCCTGAAGGTGACGTAACGATTGAATGTGACCACATCATCGCAAGAATTGGCTGTATTATGCCAAGAAAGTTCCTAGAGACCATTGGAATTAAATTTCCAAATTCAGACCCAATGGCTGTTCCAGTTGTTTCAAACCGGTACGAATCTAATGTTTCAAATTTATTTATCGTAGGCGCACTAATTGGTTATCCACTGATTAAGCAAGCTATTAACCAAGGATATGAAGTAATCGAACATATTCGAGGCAACCCAATCAAACCTGCCGATCAAGGACTATTAGAAGATAAGTTAAAAGAATTAAGTACGGATGTAGATTCTGCACTTGAAAGACTTCAAACATCCTTGCCATTTTATCAGGATTTAAGTTCACCTCAATTCCGAGAGCTTATTCTTGAATCTAAGATACACATAAAAAAACGCGGCGAAGTAATTTTTAAAAGAAACGATTATACTGATACTTTTTTTGGTATTGTTGAAGGATCTGTTGAAGCACAGGTTTCAGAATCAATTAAAAAAACTCTAAATGCCGGTGTTTTCTTTGGCGAAATGGGTCTAATTAGCGGAAGAAGAAGAACAGCTACTGTAATAATCAATAGCGAAAATTGTGTTCTGATCGAAACACCACGAAAACAAATTTTAAAATTAATTAGCTCAGTAGATAATTTTAGAGCAATTATTGATAGAACTTTCCTTCTAAGGTCACTACAAACTTCTATTTTCCCAGATAGTGATTCCGAAACTTTAGAAAAATTATTAGATAAAATTCAATTTAGAAAATTCAAAAAAGGCGAGGTACTTTTCCGCGAAGGTGATATTGGAGAACACTTATTTGTAATTAGGAAAGGATCTGTAAAAGTATCCAGACTAAATTCAGAAGGCCACGATGTAGTTCAAACATATATTCCTGCTGGGAACTACGTTGGTGAAATGGCTCTTATGACTTCTGAGCCAACAAAAAGATCTGCAACTGTAAGTGCTGTCGTTCCATGCGAAACAATTTTGATATCAAAAGAAGATTTTCTTTCGGTCTTAACATCAAATCCAAAAGAAAAACAAAAAATTACCCAGCTTGCGACTTCGCGTAAAGTCGAAAATATTCTTTCCGATCAAACTTCCGAACACGGTGATTTACTAGACTTTATATTTACTCAAGGAGTCACTGACGCAGATAACTTTTTAATGATTGATTCTGACCTGTGTGTATCTTGTGACAACTGCGAAGCCGCATGCGCTGCAACGCACAATGGGTACAGCAGACTAGATCGAAAAGGCGGGAAAAGTTTTGCATCCGTTCAAATTCCTATCTCGTGTAGGCACTGCGAAAATCCACTTTGTATGCTGGACTGCCCTCCAGATGCTTTAACTCGTCAGCCAAATGGCGAAGTTGTCATCAGAGACACTTGTATTGGGTGTGGTAATTGCCAACGAAACTGCCCCTATGGGGTAATCCAGATGGTTTATGATTCTGGAAATAAATTAAAAGGTTTTTCTTTATTTGATTGGTTTAGAAAAGAAGTTAAAGAAAAAGGACCTGCAAAAGCTGCAAAATGTGACATGTGTTATCACTTAGATGGAGGACCTGCATGCGTAAGATCTTGCCCAACAGGAGCAGCATTAAGAGTAAATCCAAATAAATTACTAACAATTCTTCGCGATAAGGATGATATCTAGCATATGACCGAAGAGACATTTGTAAATTACAAAAATTCTAAATGGATGTGGGCCACACTACTTGGGTGTGCTGTATTAACATTAGCTTATTTTATTCACTCACCAATTGAAGGTCGAAATGGTGGTACAATTTATGGAATTATTGTTGGGATACTAGCTGCAGTAGCAATATTTTTCTTAATGTGGTTTGGCGTAAGAAAAAGATCTTATGCAAGTGCTCAGTCTTCTCTTAAAGGGTGGCTTTCGGCTCATATATGGATAGGTTTTTCATTAGCATATATTGTGCTTCTTCATTGTGGATTTGAGCTAGGATACAACATACATACACTTGCATATGTATTAATGGTTGGAACGATTATTTCTGGATTAGTTGGTGTAATAAATTACAGGACGTTGCCATATAAAACTAAATCCAATCGTGGTGGGCTATCGGTAAAAAAATTGATAGAAAACTTTGAGACGATATCAAAAGACATCGATAGAAAATCTCAGTCAGCATCTATATCAATCGTAGATTTAGTTAAACAGTTAGATTCTTCAAGATTACCTTCGCTATCCGAGGCACTATTTAATAGCTTTGATCAGATTAAGCAAAAAATTGAAACTTCTATAGATAAAGATAAAGCTACTAATCTTCTATCTAATCTACCCGAAGATCAGCAAGTTTTAGGAAGAGAAATTATTTCTTTAATTCATCAAAAAGCTCTAACTTGCGCATCAATTTGTGAAGAAGCAAAAGTATTAGCTTTATTGAAAATTTGGCTTTATCTACATATCCCGCTGTCATTTGGGTGCGTAGTAGCGCTTTTAATCCATATTTTTTCGGTATTGTATTATTGGTAATAAGAGATTTTTAAGTGGCTGACTCATTCAAAGATAACGATTCTCCAATTGAGCAAAAAGCAAAAATGCTTTCTGTCGGCAACAGATTGCCTTCAATTAAGTTCTTATCAATCTTAGTATCTGCATTAATCGCATTTATCTTTTTTGTATATCCAGCTTTTAAAATCGATAAATCTTCTTGGAGCTCGGGTAAATTATCTAATCACCATAAACTTCTAGAAAAAAACTGTGCCGCTTGTCATGATTCAGCATTCTCTGAAGTTAAAGATAAAACATGCTTAAATTGTCACAATCAAAATTCATTTGGGAATAGCTCTCATTCTAAATTTATCGCAGAACATTCTAATTTAAATAAAAGCTGTATTAGCTGTCACTTTGAGCATAAAGCTAATACTTCAATTATTTCTAACGACAATAGACTTTGTGTTGATTGTCACTCCAATATAAAAGACATAAAAAACGATTCTGAATTAAAAAATGTTTCGGACTTTGCAAATCACCCAGAAATTAAACTTCCGCAGGATAAAGGGTTACTTAAGCTAAACCATGCAGTCCATTTGAAGAAAGATTTAAAAACTATTGATGGCGTTGTTACGTTAGGTTGTAGCGATTGTCATAAGTTATCCTCCGATGAAAAATCGTTTCTTCCTATTACCTATGAAAACAGCTGTAAATCATGTCACCTGTTATCTTTTGATGAGCAGATTCCAGATGTTCAGGCTCCGCATGGTGATTCCGATGCTGTTGTAAATTTTATATTTGGTATTTATTCAAAACTTGCTGTTGTTGGTGCGCACACCGAATCAACAAAAGGAATCGAAGCTCTAAAAAATCCAACTACTTCTAAACCAACATTCTACAGTCAAGATAAAGTAATAGCTGATACTCGAGAAACAGAAAAATTAATTTTCACAAAAACTGGCTGTGCTCTTTGTCACACTATCAACGAAAAATCTAAAGACTTACCTACTTCTGATATTGTTACTCTTCAATCAAATTATGAAGTGGTCAAACCAAATACTCCGCATATTTGGCTCGCAAAAGCTATCTTTAACCATGGTTCACATGCAACTATGAAATGTGATTCCTGCCATTCAAATGTATTAAAGTCCGAAGATTCAAAAGAATTATTAATTCCTGATATTAAAAATTGCAAAGAATGTCACGCAGGTGCAGTAAGCACATACGATCTTAAACATTCAGGACTTAATTCTAACTGTGTAACTTGCCACGTCTATCACAACGCACAACTTGATGCGATTTCTACTGCAAGCGCACTATCAAATATTTTAAGAGGCAAAAAATGAAACGGAATTTATTTAAGCTGATATCAATTAGTCTGATATCGATTTTACTTGCAAGCTGCTCTAGCGGCGGGTCCTCCAACGGTGGACAAGATGGAGGATGTGATGGCGGTTGCGCAAAACAATCGCTTACGGCTTCTGACGTATCTTTAATATTAAGACAAGGAATTAGCGAGGCAACTTTAAGAGGACTAAGTGCAAACCTCGCAGTGTTAGATCGAGTCGGTAATGTTCTTGCTGTTTATAAAATGCCTGGTGCCTCTATTAATACAAAAATTGATGGACAAATTGGTGCAAGCGGTGGGCTTGAGGGCGCAAGTGTCCCTGCTACATTAGCTGCTATTTCTAAAGCTGGAACTGGAGCTTTTCTTAGCAGCCAAGGCAATGCTTTTACTTCAAGAACTGCAAGCCAAATTATTCAAGAACATTTTAATCCTGGCGAGCGTGGTCAACCAGGAGGACCTCTTTTTGGTGTGCAGTTTTCGCAACTTCCTTGTAGTGATGTATTTAGATCTGGCTCTGGAATTAAACCCCTTCCATTAGGACTTTCAGCAGATCCAGGAGGAATACCTTTATATAAAAATGGTGATGTTGTTGGTGGAATTGGTGTCGAGCTTGATGGTTTATATGGATTAGATCGAAATATTTCAGATCGTGATCAAAACACAGAAGAAGCGATAGCATTAAGTGCTGCTTTTGGATTCGAAGCACCACAAAGCCGACGAGCTGACTCGATAGTTGTTGGAGGAAAAAGTTTAAGATTTACAGATGAGCAGTATCCATCTTCAAGTCCGCTAGATTTACAAAATGTTGAGCTATCTTCTTCTGGGTTTGTAAATGTTCCAGGATTTGGCGGCGGATCTATTCGAGGTGGAACTCAATTTGGAACAGCGGCATCAGGAGTTTTGGATACAGTACGTGCAGGAGTACCTGCTGCAATTTTGGCAACTCAAGGTGAATCCACTAGACCAGGGAGTGCGCTTGCGGGAGGTGTTCAATTAACTGCGTCTGAAGTTAGAGCCATCTTAGATTCGGCTCTTGTAACTTCATACAGAGCACGCGCTGCGATTAGAAATCCACTTGATTCTCCCGCTAGAGTTTCAATTTGGGTTGTTGATACTAACGGAACTCCTTTAGGTTTCATAAGATCTCAGGATGCCCCAGTTTTTGGAATTGATGTATCACTTCAAAAAGCTAGAACTGCTGCGTTTTTTAGCTCAGCATCAGCATCGTCAAGACTTAGTGGGGCAGCTTCAAATGCAGCATCATTTTTTGGTCAACCTGTATTTGGAAAAGCGATTTCGGCGCGAGCCATTGGTAACATGGCTCGACCATTTTTTACTGATGGTATAGATGGAAATCCAAACGGACCTCTTTCGTTGCCATTTCCTGGATCTGGTAGTGGGCGCTCTTGGAGTCCTTTTAATACTGGATTACAACTTGATTTAGTCGCAGGAGGAATTGTTGGTGGATTATCAGGAGGACGATCTGGAAATTGCACAGGTGTTTCCGGATTAGCAAATGGAATTCAAATCTTCCCAGGAGCTGTTCCGCTTTACAGAAATGGTACGCTAATTGGTGCAATTGGTGTAAGCGGTGACGGAATCGATCAAGATGATTTGACAGCATTTTATGGAGCTAGCAGAAAAGGTTTAGATTTTATTGGTCACACATCAATTGGAGATCCAGTTTTAGGTTTTAATGCTCCTAATTCAATAAGAAGCGATACTATACAAAGCCCATTTGGCAACAGCACATTAAGATATGTTAACTGCCCAGAGGCTCCATTTATTCAGGATAATGAGCAAAATGTGTGTGAAAATTAATTTTGTAAATTGTGCAGTTTTAATTGGATTAACTTTTGCATCTTGTACGTATGCACAAGTTAGACAGATTCCTGGAGAGGAAGAAAAATCAGTCCCGTTCTCGCCAGGTATATATGAATCAGTTCCAGATATTGATTCATCTGCTTCAGATTTTGTTGCAGCTCCTGATAGGTGGCAGCAATTCTATAAAGGCAAATGGTACGATCCATATAATCAAAACATATTAAAAGGTGATATTCCTGTTTTTGGTTCACCAGGCGAAGAGTGGTTTTTTGAAACATCAATTATTTCTGACACTCTGCTTGAAGGTCGAAGATTACCAATACCGGTTGGAGGCGCAGCTACTAATACCCCGGGAGCAAACAATATATTTGGCAATGGACGCCAATCAATGGTTGTTGAAAATCTACTAACTTCATTTGCGTTAATTCGTGGGGATACAACGTTTAGACCACCTGATTATGAATTTAGATTTACGCCAGTTTTTAACTTTAACTATGTTGATGTTCAAGAGACTGGAATCTTAAGAGTAGATCCAACCAGGGGAAATTCTCGCGCAGATTCCCATATTGGATTTCAAGAATTATTTGCCGATGTTCACCTTGCAAATCTTTCAGAAAGATATGATTTCTTATCTGTTAGAGCCGGAATTCAAAAATTTATAAGCGACTTTAGAGGATTTGTTTATTCAGATGAACAACCTGGTGTTCGTTTATTTGGAAACTACGACAACAATAAGATTCAGTACAACTTAGCTTGGTTTTCTAGGTTAGATAAAGATGTAAATTCTGGGTTGAATTCAATTTTTGACGATCGCCACGAGGACTTAGCGGTCGCAAATTTATATCTTCAAGATGCATTAGCACTTGGTCACACATTACAATTTAATGCTATTCATCGAGAAGATCGCGCAGGTGATTACGGTTTCGAGTACGATGATAATGGATTTTTAGTTAGGCCCTCTTCTATCGGAGATCAACGCCCTAAAAATATTTCATCAACATATCTTGGAATCACAGGTGACGGGCATTTCGATCGCATCAATACCACATCTGCATTCTATTACGTATTAGGTTCAGAGAGTCACAATCAAATTGCCCAGCGCAGTACAGATATTCGTGCTGGTATGATTGCTCAAGAAATATCTTATGACATCGACTGGATTCGTTTAAGAGCTTCGGCATTATGGGCTTCAGGGGACCATGATCCGTATGATGGAGTAGCTACCGGATTTGATTCAATAATAGATACGCCAAATTTCGCTGGTGGTGATTTGTCTTTTTGGCAACGTCAAGGAATTCCATTTATTGGCGGAGGTGGTGTTAATTTAGTTAACAGAAATAGTTTTCTTGCAAATCTTCGACCCGGAAAAGAAATGGGGCAATCAAATTTTGTAAATCCAGGTCTAAGACTATACAACGTAGGTGTAGATTTTGAATTAACACCAAAATTTAAATTAATTAATAATATTAGCTTTCTGCAGTTTGATGCGACAGAAACATTAAATGTTCTTAGACATGACGGATCTTTTAGCAGAGACATCGGTTTTGACTTATCAACTGGCTTTTTATATCGCCCGTTTTTAAACAATAACGTACAAATCCGTTTTGGAGTTGGAACTTTAATTACAGACAGTGGATTTGAAAATCTTTTCGGTGAAAAATCTCTTTATCAAGTATTTAGTAATGTTATTTTCCAATACTAAATTAAAAAATAATTACTATTACTTTTATATCGCTTTTGCGATTACATTTTTTGCATTAAATTTTTTGTGTTTTGCCGAAAATGAATCCGACACTTTAACTATTAATCCCGACAGGATTTTGCCTGGATTAACAATCCAACACCAAGATAAACAAAGTAAAGGTTGTATCTCTTGCCACACAACAACAGATGCTCCATCTATGCATCATAATGATGCTGTAACTATTGGTTGTGCTGATTGTCATGGAGGTAATTCTTCTGTAATACGAACCCCAGATGTAGATGTAAATTCACTAAAATATAACGAATTAAAGTTATCTGCCCACGTATCACCAAAAAACCCTAAAAATTGGCCATCTTCTGCAAATCCTCAACATAGCTATACAGATTTACTTAAAGAAAGTTGGCAGTTTGTAAGATTTATTAATCCAGGTGATCTAAGAGTTGCTCGAGACACATGTGGTGGTTGTCATGCATCAATTGTTAACGCGGTTGAAAAAAGTTTAATGACAACTTCTGCAATGTTATGGGGAGGAGCTTCTTATAACAATGGAATCTTGCCGTTTAAAAAATATGTATTAGGTGAAAGTTATAACAAAGATGGAGTGCCGCAAAATATCTTAGCAGGACCAGGTATTACTGATATTGCACGCAAACGTGGTGCACTTGAGCAGCTGTTACCCCTTCCTCAGTGGGAAGTAACTGAGCCAGGTGATGTATTTAGAGTTTTTGAACGCGGTGGTTTGTTTATTAACAGCCAATTTCCTCAAATTGGTTTGCCTAATCCATTTGAAGATGCGGGACGTCCTGATATTAGAGCATCAAATCGCGGTCCGGGGACAGGTTCTAGGGTGTCGATACCCGTTCTAAATATACATAAAACAAGACTAAACGACCCTCACCTTTCTTTTATGGGAACCAATGATCATCCTGGTGACTATCGAAGCAGCGGATGTACAAGTTGTCACGTAGTTTATGCTAATGACCGAGACCCACGTCACTCCGGTATTTACGCTAAATATGGTCACGAAGGAAAAACTATTACTTCCGATCCAACTATTCCAAAGAACGAATCTGGTCATCCGCTTAAACATTCATTTACAAGAGCAATTCCAACAAGTCAGTGTATGGTTTGCCACATGCACCAACCTAATATGTTTGTGAACTCCTTCTTAGGATACACGATGTGGGACTATGAATCTGATGCACCACATATGTGGCCTAAAAAGCAAAAATATCCTACCGACGAAGAAAAATATAATTCGATGATCAAAAATCCAGAAGAAGCTGCAACTCGTGGGCTTTGGTCTGATGATGATTTCTTAAAACTCGTATCTGAACTCAATCCAAAACTAAAAGATACTCAATTCGCTGATTATCACGGCCATGGATGGAATTTTAGAGCAATATTTAAACGTGATCGCAAAGGTAATCTATTAGATGCAAAAGGCGATCTAGTTTCAAATACAGATCCTAAAAAATTCAAAAAAGCTGTTCACCTTTCTGATATTCACGTTGATAAAGGAATGCATTGTAACGATTGTCACTTTGGAACAGATTCTCATGGCGATGGAAATATTTACGGTGAAGTTGCCCAAGCTGTCGAAATAGGATGCATTGATTGTCACGGCTCAATTACTAATAAAGCTACACTTAGAACATCAGGACCTGCTGCTCCCCCAGGTGGAACAGATTTAAGTTTGATGCGTACTCCATTTGGGCAAGAAAGGTTTGTTTGGAAACCTGATGGTTTATATCAACGCTCAAGTATTACTCCTGGTTTAGAGTGGAGGATCAAACAAGTTATTGACTCTTTAGATCCATCAAAGCCTGGGTATAACGAAAAATCTTCAAAAGCTAAAACTGCCATGAGGTTTGGCGCTGATGATAAAGAAATCAAGTATGCAAACTCAAAAATAATCCAAAATAACAAAGATAATCTTCCAAAAATATTGGCTCATGCTGAAGAAAAAATGTCATGTTTTTCATGCCATAGTTCTTGGGTAACTAGTTGTGGTGGGTGCCATCTTCCAATTCAAGCAAACTGGAAGAAAGATTCAAATCACTATGATGGAAAAGAGAGTAGAAACTGGGCTACTTACAACCCTCAAGTTGCTAGGGATGAAATATTCCAACTTGGTTTACACGGCCCCGCAAAAGGAAATCGAATAGTTCCAGTAAGATCTTCAAGTGCGCTAGTATTAAGTTCAACTGATATAAATCGACAAAAAATTTATGTTCAGCAACCTCCGGTATCTTCTGGTGGATACAGCTCACAAGCTTTTGCGCCACATTTTCCACATACAGTAAGAACAACAGAAACTAAACAGTGCAACGTTTGTCATATCTCTGAAGCTAACGATAACAATGCAATAATGACTCAACTACTTCTGTTGGGGACTAACTTTATTAACTTCATGGGTTATCATGCATATGTTGCTACTGGTGAAGCAGGATTTGAAGCAGTTCAAGTTACAGAATGGGACGAGCCGCAGGCCGTTATCGGAAGTTATTTACATAAGTATGCTTATCCTGACTACTTCAAAACTCACACCGATGAACATCACAAGGAGCTTCAAACATCTCATTATCATCACGGCACGGGAGGCTCTATAAATGCAATTCAATTAAGAGGTGAGTATCTTTATACCACTGCTGGCACTGCAGGATTTAGAGCTTACGATGTAGCAAACGTTGCGAATAAAGGTTTTTCTGAAAGAATAGTAACTGCTCCGTTTTCTCCGCTTGGGCATGATACTCACATATCCACTAAGAATGCGACTTCATTTGCATTAGCTACGGGAATGCCAGTTGCTCCACACAAAAAGCAACTGCCCGAAAATCTTGAACAACCAATGCACCCAATTTATAGCTATGCATTAATTACAGATTCGGAAGAAGGTTTAATCCTAGTCAATGTTAACACTCTTGCTGACGGCGATCCTACTAATAACTTCTTTGAGAGAGCATTAACTTGGAACGAAAACGGCATTCTTAACAATGCTAAAACTATAACTCTTGCAGGGACCACTGCTTATATTGGAGTGCCAGATAAAATTGTCGTTTTAAACTTAGATGATCCACTAAATCCAAAAGTAATAAATACTTTGCCATTTAACAATCCAACTTCAATAGCTATTCAATTTAGATATGCATTTATTACAGATGCTGACGGAATGCATGTAATTGATGTTACATATCCTGATAAACCAAAAGTTATTTCACAAGCAAGTATTAGATTACCCGATGCTCGTAATATATATTTAGCCAGAACATATGCATATATCTCGGGCGGTAAAGATGGTCTTGTAATTGTTGATATTGAAAAACCCGAACAACCAAAAATCTATCAAACATTTAATGATGAGGGACGAATTAACGACTTAAATGACGTAAAGATTGCTACAACTAATGCTTCTCTATTTGCGTACTTAGCCGACGGAAAAAATGGTTTAAAAGTTTTGCAACTTACCGATCCAGAAAGAGTTCCAAACTTTTACGGATTTTCCCCAGAGGTCAAACCACTTGTAATTGCAACTAGAAAAACAACTGGTCCAGCGATGGCAATATCAAAACCACTTGATCGTGACAGAGCTGTTGATGAGTCAGGACATCAAGTCAGCGTGTTTGGAAGAATAGGATCTAGACCTTTTAATCTTGAAGAGATGAAAAAACTATACCTTCGACCTGATGGTGAAGTCTATAAAGTTAAATAATATCAATAGGTTATTACTATAATTTTAATATAGGGATTATTTGAAACAATTTAGTTGCTTTGGGCCTCTAATAGGGTGTATATTTTATACACCCTATTAACATTAAAATGATTTCAAAAATATCCATCGAAAAAGCTCTACCTTACCTACTAAGACCAATTGTTAGGTTGTGTGTTCGGTATGCGGTTAAGTTTCATGATGTTGAATCAGCTCTAAAAGAATTATTTGTCGCAGAAGCAAAAAATCACCTGCTGCAATTAGGTCAAGCAAACAGCTTAAGTAAAATTAGCATTATGACAGGCCTACAACGTCCTGCAGTTAAAGCTTACCTTAATAAAAGTAGAGTTCCTTCAGGCGAAAGTTTACTTAATAAAGTTATTGGGGCGTGGGTTACTAAAGATAAATTCATAACATCTCACGGAGCCCCTAGGGTTTTAACTGTTGATGGCAAATCTAGTCAGTTTGCATCTCTTGTATACTCTGTAAGTCAATCATTAAATCCATATACTGTATTATTTGAACTTGAGAGAGCAAACTTAGTTAGAAGAACCCCCAAAGGAATTCAATTACTATCGAATAGTTTTAATTCTAGGCATGACATCGAGCAGTCATTAAAGTACTTGGCATCTGATATATCTGACTTAGCCGCTACAATCGAACACAATATTACATCGACAACAACGACTCCAAATCACCATCTAACGACAGAATATGATAATATTCCGGCTAATAAATTAGATAAAATTAAATCGATACTTTTAATCGAAGGAGATAAAATTCATAGAAAAATTAGAAAGATACTTAGCAAATTTGATTGTGATATTAGTGGCGCTTCATATAATAAAGAATCAATAAGAGTATCTTTTTGTTCATTTGCAACTAGTGAAGTAAAAAATAAAATATGAAAAACTTAAGATTAAATTCATTATTCATCTTTATCGCGATTTTCTTCTTGACTACCCTAGGTTGTGGCGGTGGTAGTCGTGGCACTGGTACCCTTACAATAGAAGGCAGAGTTTTAAACACAAGAGGTCAAGCAGTCCAATCCGCAGACGTCACCAACCTTGAAACTGGAGCTACAACAAAAACCTCGGCAAATGGAAATTTTGAACTTGTCACTGAAAGTCAATCTGGTGAATTAAGCTTTCTAATCGAAACAGGTAATTTTGAAGTAAAGTCCTCTGGTGGAGGACAAATCACTGAAGATGTAGAACGAGTCGAAGTAAAGATCACCGTAAATACATCGACACCTAAACCAACTGCAGAGCAAAATGTTACAGTTACTACTCGAAAACCTAGTAGCTCTAGTAGCAGCTCCTCTTCTAAGTCATCAAGTTCTAGTAGTTCATCAAAAACTTCAAGTTCTAGTAGCTCCAGCAGTTCTAGTAGTTCCAGTCAATCATCTGATGATAATGGTAATGATGACGACTCTAGCAGCTCTAGTAGCTCATCATCGTCATCCGAAGAAGATGATGATGAAACCGAAGTGAGAGTTGAGGGAGCTATCCAGAATATCACGCCCTCTACTATTACCGTTAAACAAACAACATTTACCGTTAATGGTGATACAGAACTAGATGGGCATGATCGATTATCAGATTTTTCAGTGGGCGATAAAGTTGAAGTACGTGGACGTTTTGTTAATCAGATTTTAGTCGCTGAAAAAATAAAATTAAAAGATTAGTTTTTTATTAAAAAAAGGAAACATATGAAACGAAAAATTATATCGCTAGCAGCATCAATGCTAGTGATTGGAATAACAAACATAGCTGTTGCAGATGACGACGATCAGGAAACATCTGGGCTTCTTAGCAGCATCTCAAGTTCGTCAGTGAGCGTAGGATCTCTTACATGCTCAACAAACTCTGGGACTGAATATGAGGACAGTAACAGCAATTCAATCCCTAGAAGTAGTTTTAGAGTCGGTGATAGCGTTAGGCTTAAATGTAGAGCAAATGTTGCAAAAAACTTAAAAAAACTTTCTGGCGGAAGTAGTTCATCAAGTTCAAGTAATAGCAGTTCAAGTTCTAGCTCGAGTTCAAGTAGTAGCTCTAGCTCAGGAAGCAGCAAAGCTAAAAACCTAAAGGATACTTTATCGGCAGCTGATGGCGTTGAAACTTCGGCGTCTGGAAATGTTCGGTATATTTCTGACAAAAGAGGACGAGAAATTAGATTTACGTCCACTGTAAAAATACCCGCACAAAACACAACGCCTGCTAGCACTACTATCGATGAAGCATCTGACTTTAATTTAAAGCTTAATTTAAGTCGTAGTGGCGCAAAATACGCAGTTTGCTCATTAAGATTTAATAACTCTGACGATGATAATGATGATTCAGTTTCAGCAGAGTATAAGCTTGATGTTAGAATGGAAAAATCAAAATCCCGGAGCCGTAAGGGTTCTTGCGATACAAATCTTACAAGAGCTGGTACGCAAAAAGGTGTTCCATCAATTAGAAAAGGGGATAACGTTACAATCGAAGAATCTGGTGTAGTATTCTTAGAAGGTACTTTCTAATAGAATGTAGAGGATGATTTCTAAGTCCTCTGCATATTCCCTTAGCGGGTTTTTGATTATCTTGGTATTGTCGTTTTATACGTACATACCAGGGTATCAAAAACCCGCTTCACTATTTTGGGATGAAAATTTTCATATTGCATCTGCTCAAAGATATCTTAATGGTGTTTTTTTTCTAGAACCTCACCCCCCTCTTGGCAAACTTGTAATAGCCGCTGGTGAATATCTTTTCAAATTTAATGAAAAGAATGATCAATTTATTTCAGAAGAAAAAGCCGATAAAATTCCAGATGGCTTTTCGTTTGCGGGATATAGATTTTTCCCGGTAATATTGGCAGCATTAATTGCTCCTGTAATATACATTATTGTCTTTAAGCTTTCTCACAGCAACCTTGCATCTTTTCTAATAGCTCTTGCTCCTACTTTCGACAATGCAATGATTGTTCATAATCGGGGTGCGATGCTAGAAAGCACACAAATTTTCTTTTTACTATTATCTGCCCTGTCCTATGTATCAATTTATCAAAATCGAAATAATAAATTTATTTCATACGTATTATTAGGAATTTTTTGTGGGCTATCTATTGCTACCAAAGTTAACAGCCTTCCTATTTTGCTTCTTCCGCTATTACTACTATATACACACAAAGAGTTTAAACAATGGGCACTTGGATTTATAGCTAGCTTTATATTAACTTATCTATTGGTTTGGCAGATTCACTTTTTACTAGCAAGAAATGTAAATAACCAATTAGATGGCGACGGTTTTTTTGGCGTATCAAACAAATATCAGAATATAATTTTAGATAAAAAATCTTCTTCTGCTATTAATTTATTGAAAGGAATAAGTGAATCATTCGACTATTTCCATAGATATCAAAAAGGAGTTCCGACTCTTGATTATAATAAAGTAGACGAGAATGGAAGCCATCCATTGTTATGGCCAATAGGGGCTAGGACTATCAATTACAGATGGCAACAAGATGGGAACAAATTACAGTATTTATATTTAGTTCCTAACATTGCGTCTTGGTTAGTCGGGTTACTAGGGATAGTTGTAGCATTAGTTGAACTCATCAAAGCAAAGTTATCTTCTGACAAACTGAATATTAGCCCACACTTAATTCCATTTTGTTTAATTTATTTTGCCACATGGTTATCGCCTATTCTTATGAATAGGGTATTTTATTTATATCATTATTTCGTTCCATTAAGTTTTTCTTGGTTAATTCTTGGGTGCTGTATTAATAGCCATAAAAAATTAAAATTATCCCATACGGCATTAATATCAATTATTATAATTTTTATTTACATATTTTTTAGCCCTTTAACATATTACAAAGGCATTACAAACGCAGAATTTAGAAATAGGTCTTGGATTAAATACTGGGATTTAAGATGCAATACTTGCCCAAGTATCTACAGCACTAGTAGTGTGCTTAACAGATCTTCCTCAACAGATGAATCATGGAAGTTATCAGTATCAGGGCTTGAAGCAAATTACATAGAACAAACTGCAGGCACACCTATCCAAGATGGTCGCAATTTAGAAGTCCAAACAGAATCTAAAATACAATTCCCACTCAATAACAAATACTCATTTGTTCATGGAGTCGCAAAATTATCACAATCTAAATTCACAAATAATGTTATTCTTAAGATATTCACAAATGGCAAAGTTATCTGGGAACATACATTCACTCCATCATCTCAACAGTCGCAAAAATTTAATGTCCCCTTGAATGATTCAATTATTTTAACACTTACCGCACAAACCGACCCCCAAGATTCGGGTTCGGTAGGAGCAGTTTGGCAAGATATGGAATTAGTCATAAAAGATAGCTTTTCGAGTAAATAATTGTAATATTTACTCAAGGACTATTTATATCATGATAAAAATTCATACTCGCTATAATCACTATATCAAAAGCTTTTTTTTGTTCCTGTTATTAGTAGCTATTTTGTTTCTTAACACTGAATCAAGTATCTTAGCGCAACAGAAAGACTTAAAAGACGAACTCGAAAATTTAGGTTTAGTTTACAAAGATGACAAAGATGAAATTTTACAAGAGTTCTGGTTATTAGGCAGATATCACGGCCAGTATCACTGGTCCGAAGGTAGTGCTGCGGAAGATGATGGATACGAAACTAGGCGAAACCGTATAGGATTCCAAGCTAAATTATATAAAGATTTTTTAGTTCATGCTCAAATGGTAAGCGGCAGTGATTTAAGTCCTTATTATGATGGATTTACCGAGCTTTGGGGGCAGTATAGTTTTTCGCCTGAAATATCATTAACAATTGGACAGCAGAAAAATAGATTTACTCACGATAGAAACGTATCCAGTAGATATTTAAATTATCTAGAACGGGCAATGCTTACTAATATGTTTGCAGTTGATTATACTCCGGCTGTAACTCTTCAAGGAAAAGTCGATAATTTATCTTATTATACTGGTTTGTTCTCGAACGCTACTAGCTCTCAGATGGAGGATTCACTTTTTAATTACGATTCTGGATATTCTTATATAGGCGCAGCTTACTACGACTTAAAGAATTCTTTTAATACAAGCTCTGCCTATCTTTACGGAAGTTACATTCATAGTGATTCAAATCAAAATGCTACCAACATGAATAGATTTGATGACGGTCTATCAGCTGCTTTAATTCTTACAAATGGCTCCACGTCATTAGTAACCGAAGCAACTAGTGGGCTTAGTCATCAAAATGGCAATGCTACAGGGTTAAATCTTCAACCTGGTTACTTTTTAACAGATAATGTGCAGGTAGTTGGCAGATATCAACTAGCAAGATCTAACCTCGAGCAAGGCTTAAAACCTCAAAGACGCTATGAACGTGAAGCCGGATTAACAGCTGGCGATTTATACCATGCTGGTTATCTTGGAGTTGACTACTATATTGCAAAGCACCGTCTTAAGTTTATGAACGGTATCGAATACGCGACTATAAACGGAGAAGACGTCTGGACTGCAAGTTCTATGATCAGATTTTATTTTGGGCCACACTCTGGTGGAGCATTCCCAATGAATCAAATGCTTCCTGGTCACTTTGAGCATGATTAGTAAAAATATTGAAGTGGTGCATTAATCAGACCAACGCTATTATAGATGTTGTGTTCGAAAATAGGCTTATCACTCACATAGATAAAAGAAACAAACGCTCACAAGATCTAGAGAGTGCTCGTTTACGACAGATCCAAAATATAGAAATATTAAAACAAGCTTCTTTACAAGCAAGTCTTGTGCATACCCTACGGCGAGCAGAACAGCGATTTATATCACTATCCAAAGACTTAACTATTGTTATCAATCAAATTGAACCAATGGTTCCTGTCATTGTATGGGTATGGGATAACGTTAAAAATAAAGAAAAATTCAAAAATGGACTTGATGCTATTCTTACTCAAATTAGAAACCTTGCGTCACTTCACCATATATCTGACTTAACAGATCTTTACGAGTCAGCAATTAAAGATCCAGAAGGTTTTTTTAAGGAAGCCGTTCAAAATCTTGTTTATCTAACTAATAATTATCAAAACTATATTGAAGATCCAGTAAAAGCCTTAAGAAAAATACACGAAGTGCAAGATAGGCTATTTTTAACCAATGCATTTATTAGTTTATTGATTGACAGTGCTGAAGATGAGGATTTAATTGATAATAATCAGATTAATACATTAAAATCACTAATTAATCACATTGATAAAGTAGAAAATACTGTTAATCAAAAAGAAATGGCACTTTTCCTTCAAATGTAAAATATGGAAAAAGAATTCTGGGATAACCGCTGGCAAACAAAAGAAATAGCTTTTCATTTAGAGGATGTAAATCCTCTACTCATTAAGCACTTCAACAAACTACCCTTAAAAAGTGGTGATAGAGTATTTGTTCCACTTTGCGGTAAGACAAAAGATATAAATTGGTTATTAAGCAATAGTTTTCAAGTGGTAGGAATTGAACTTAACCCAATTGCTGTTAGTGAATTATTTGAGGAACTAAAAGTAAAACCCCAAATTACTAAGGTTAATGATTTGATACTTTATTCATTTAA
>JBILET010000058.1:0-7810 GCA_044351935.1 Bdellovibrionota bacterium | reverse complement strand
GAGCCAATTAATATTAAAGAAGAAGACAAGCCAGTTGATGTAGAAAATCCATCTGTTCGTCATAACCCAATTATGACCGATGCAGATATGGCTATGGTTAAAGATCCAATTTACAGAAAAATTTCGGAGCGTTTCTATAAAGATCCTCAATATTTTTCTGAAGTATTTGCCAGAGCTTGGTTTAAACTTACTCATCGAGATATGGGTCCAAAGGTCAGATACGTTGGCCCAGATGTACCGAAGGAAGATCTAATTTGGCAGGATCCAATAAACCCGGGGCGTTCTGATTACGATGTAAATAGTGTTAAGCAAAAAATTGCTGCATTAAATTTATCAATTTCAGATATGGTTTGTACTGCTTGGGATAGCGCAAGAACTTTCCGCGGTTCGGACCTTCGTGGTGGCGCGAATGGAGCAAGAATAAGATTAGCGCCTCAAAATAAATGGGTAGGAAACGAACCTGAAAGATTAAACAAAGTTCTTGCAGCGCTTGAGCCTATTTCGAAAGAAACAGGTGTAAGTATTGCGGACCTAATAGTTTTAGCAGGCAATCTTGGTGTTGAAATAGCTGTAAAAGCAGCTGGATTTGATATGACTGTGCCGTTTACCGCAGGTCGCGGTGATGCAACAGCAGAAATGACTGATGCAGAATCATTTGCTCCGCTTGAACCAATACATGATGGTTATCGAAATTGGTTAAAGCAAAACTATGCAGTTAGTGCAGAGGAATTATTGTTAGATAGAACTCAGCTTATGGGGTTAACTGCTCATGAAATGACTGCATTAATTGGTGGAATGCGTGTTCTTGGTACTAATCACAATGGAACTAAGCATGGGGTATTCACTGATAAAGTTGGAGTTTTAACAAATGATTTTTTTGTTAATTTAACCGATATGTCTTATTCATGGATTCCAGCAGGTGATAATCTATATGAAATAAGAGATCGCAAAACTAACCAAGTTAAATGGACAGCTACTAGAGTAGATTTAGTTTTTGGATCTAATTCAATACTTAGAGCATACGCAGAAGTTTATGCTCAAGATGATAGCAAGGAAAAATTTGTAAAAGATTTTATTGCTGCTTGGGTAAAAGTTATGAATGCTGATCGGTTTGATGTGATATAAAAAATAAGTAGTTTATACTTGTTATGACCAACGCGATAGCGCACCCTAGGTGCGCTATCGCTAAGTCTAAAAACAGACTATCTAGCATTAAAAATATAGCTATTGGTCCGTATAAAAACGTATAAAAACTTGTTTGAGAATGATTATTTTGAAGTAAATAAAATAATCCAAAAGGTAAAACTATAGAAGAAGTATGGGCGTGGCTGTGAAAGCTAAGCAATAAGGACAGTATGCTAAAAGAAAGCATAACTTTAGAATAGTTTTGATTCTTCTTTTTTAGCACCCTATATAATAACCCAAATAAAGTTGCTGTTACTAAAATACAAATAATATAAGCAAGCACGTTACTTGCTGTGATTTGTAGTGTTCGGATAAAAATCATTCGTATATTGGGCATTGATTCTGCCCAGTTTCCATATTCGCTTTTGTAATTAAGCAAAATATTTATCCAGGAAATATTGGCATCCAAGCCAGAAAGTATCGCTGAAGTTACTATTAGTATCAGAATTCCTACAATCATAGAGAGCAGCGCTTTTACTTGTTTTGAAAAGAACAATCCAATTAAAATCCAGATTGCTATGTTGGGTTTTAAAAAGCATAACGAATATGCGAGTCCAGATAGTATTGGTTTATCTTTTTTGTGAAATATTAGACCCACAGCGCAGAATATACATAACAAAATGCTAGGATTAAGAAATGCTAAGCTAAAATAGGTGCCAGTAGATAGGATTGCCGCTGCCGTCAGGTCCAAAGTACTCAAAAATGATTTTTGATCTTTATTGAAGCAATTTTGTAGAAAAAAAAGTGAACTTATTGTTGTTAAAATAAATAATATGCAAATCAATGTTGCATCTATATGCATAAGTAGGTGTCCAGGTAGCATAAAGAGTACAGAAAATATCGCAGGATATACATATGGCAGTGCATATAACGTTTGATTTTGAATTGTTGGGAAAGTTATTGGCTTATATCCAGAATAATCAATAACTTGTTTTTGAAACTCTTTTAATAGCTCAATATTGTAAATATTGTCATATCCATGATTAATAATGGTTTGTCCAACTGAATACCATACTCGATAATCGATAAATGTGTAGTTAAATATACCTGTTGTTATATATATGCTGTAAGAATGGGAGATTATTAAGCTAAATAACAGGAAATAGAGCAGTTTTCTGTAGCGCAAAAAATTAGTTGCTAGATGCTTGATATTAGGCATTCTCAGGAAGTCATTTAATGTATATAATAGCTACTTTAGAACTATGAAAGTAACAAGTAATCGTAATCACTGCAAAGGGGCTAGCTTAGTCGAGTATGCTCTGTTAGTGGCCCTAATCGCAGTAGTCTGTATATCTGCGGTAAGATATGTTGGTCGCAGTGCGTATTACACATTCGTTACAATTGATAGCGCCATTTAATGATCTTTGGGGTATTAAAGAGCTCTCTAATATTAATAGTTACAGTAATCCTTTGTTGGTTTTCAGTCACACAAGTCTATCAAGATATAGATTCTATTTTTAATCCTTCCGATCAGATTAGGGATGTAGTGCAAGATTATCTTGCATCAAAAGCGCTAAACTTGGGTGTTGATCCATACCAAAGATTAGATTTTCTTCATTCGCAATACACACCAAATGATCTTACGCCGATGTTTACTCATGCTACTCCACATACGCCGTATTCAATTTATTTATTCTCTCTGTTCGGATTTGAAAATTTAAATAGTGCAATATTAATCTGGTATTTATTTCAGATGATTGTCTATGTTTGCTTTTTTTTATTTCTATCATCAAAGGTAAGTTTTATTCGTGTTAATTTACTTAGTCGCATAGCTTTTGTTCTGGTAATGTTGGGTTCTGATCCTGTGCGAATGGAATTAATCCTAGGGCAGTGGAATTTTATTTTGCTACTTTTTATCTTGGCGCATGTATATGCGAATGAAAAATCTTTGATGTTAAAAGGTTTTTCTGTGATTAGTCCTGTTCTTATAAAGTCTACGGGGTTTGCTCATATGATCTACAACTTAATATTTTTCAATGCAAGGCAAATATTAATTTACTTTTCTATATTTTTGTTTTCTAGCTTATCTATCATTTACTTTAATTTTAAAGTTGAGTGGGTTGTCAATTATTTTCTAAATGTTGCCCCAAAATTAAGTTCAATTTATCTTTATGAACCAGCCAATGGATCTTTGCTGTCGTCTATTGCGGGATTGATATCAGTATTTGCTAATAGACAGATTGCCTTTGAATCGATGATTCCATTTGTAATTTTAGCGTTTATCGCAATAATTCTGACTTTAAAATCGAAAGCAATTGTTGATAGTGATTTAAGAGTTTTCTATCTTTGGGCAACTTCATTATTGTTACTGCCTGTTTCGTGGATCCATTGCTTGGTTTTATTATTGCCGTGTGTTTGTAAAATTTTGCCCAGGATGTGCTTCGACAAATTAAGTCAGATCGATAAAGTTGCAGGTATTTTACTAGTTTTTTGTTGGTATTTTGTTAGACAACCTGGATTAGCATTGATGGAGTACTTAAGTATGAATGAACATCTTATTGGTTCTGCATTAAATATTACTGGAGTATGGCTTTCGATTTACCTTCTTTTACTAATGATATTTATCACAAGAATTGATAAGCTTTCTATACTAAAACAAGAATAATATACTCCTAGTTCAAAGATGAAAAAAATTGACTCAAATAAAACTCAGATAATAATGGCAGTACTTCTTGTTATTCTGTTAATCGCTCAATTTTTTATAGGGGATCAAGCCCCGCAGCAAGTAGTAAACGAACCACCAGCGCCACGAGTTGTAGATGTTCCAATCTTTATTCGAGGAACTATGAATGAGTGGGGGGTAACCAACGCTTTTAGTGCAAATCAAGATAATACTGAATTTACTGCAATTGTTGACCTAGAACCTGGAAGTTATAAATTTAAAATTGCAGATCAAACTTGGTCTTTAGTAGATCTTGGTGGTGGTGGTGGGCCCGATACAACTGTTACTTTTAATAATAAAGTTCCGCTTGCAATTCGTGGCACCGATATGATTTTGAAGATCGAAGAGAAAACCACAGTTGTAATGGTTCTTAGCGGAACCATTACAAGCGAGATGAATTTAGAGTTATTTAAAGCGAAGATCTAAATAACTTTTTATCCAAGAGCAGAATCTATAGATGTTGCTCTAAATCCTGTAGCTTCTGCAACTTCTTGATTTGTTAACATACCTTGGTGAGTATTTAACGCATTACGTAAATCAGGGAATTTATTTAGTGCAGATAATCCATTGTTAGCAAGTTTAATAACGTATGGAAGAGTTGCTGCAGTTAGTGCTTGAGTAGAAGTTCTTGGAGTTTGTGCTGGCATGTTGCATACGCCGTAATGAATAACTCCTTCTTCAACATAAACTGGGTTATCTAATGAAGTAGGTTTTATTGTTTCAGCACAGCCACCTTGATCGATACTTATATCAACAAACACTGAGCCTTTTTTCATCGAAGTTACCATTTTTCTGGTAATTAATTTTGGTGCGGCTGCTCCTGGAATGAGCACTGCTCCTATTAATAAGTCAGCTGTTGCAACTTCTCGCTCTAATGATGCTTTTGTTGAATGAATTGTTCTTGCTCGCCCTGATGTTTGGACTCTTATTTGATCTAGTTTTGCGTAATTTACATCAAGGATTGAAACATCAGCACCCATTCCTAAAGCTACATCACAAGCACATCTACCTGCGATTCCTGCTCCGATGATTACAACTTTTGCTGGAAGGACCCCGACTGTTCCGCCAAGAAGCATTCCTCGTCCACCATTTTGTCCAAGTAGAAAGTATGAACCGTTTAGGACAGAAAGTTTTCCTGCAACTTCACTCATTGGCTCAAGTAGGGGAAGGCGACCGTCGTTTAATTTTACTAGTTCGTACGCTATCCCAGTCTCGCCGCCATCAAGCATGGCTTTAGTAACATCGGGCATGCTCGCTAGGTGTAAATAATCAAACAATATGTGACCTTTTCTGAAGAACTTGTACTCTTCTTCGTGAGGCTCTTTAACTTTTACAACCATATCTGATTTAGTCCACACGTCAGACAGGGTATCAACTATTGTGCATCCTGCTGCTTTATACTGGTCGTTATCGTAGTGTGATTTTAAGCCTGCATTTGTTTCGATTAAGACTTCGTGCCCGTGTTTTACAAGTTCAGCGGCCCCATCAGGAGTTAAAGCTACGCGTTGTTCTATTGTTTTTCTTTCGCGTGGAACACCAACTTTCATGACAAAACTCCTTGATTAAAAAATTTATAAAATAGAGCTGTGCAGACTCTAAATTAGCTGTAATTCCAATGCAAGATGATCTATAATATTGGCGTTTTTAGGCGCTAATTTAAGTCAAGTTTTTCAAGTGAATTCAGCTATTTCGACATCATCCCCTACAATTATTGATGGAAAACAAGTCGCCAAATCTGTTCGAGACAAACTAGCTGCCAGAATTTCTGAAATTAAATCTGATTTTAATTCTAAACGTGGGGTTCAAGTTAGATCCCCTGGTTTAGGCGTGATTTTAATCGGAGACGATCCAGCTTCTAAAACATACGTTGCTGCTAAAGAAAAAGCCGCTCGTGAAAGTGGATTTGAGGCGTTTGATATCATGTTGCCCTCTAATGCTTCTATGCAACAAGCAGCTGATGCAATCATGTCATTTAATAACAATCCTGCTGTTGATGGAATTCTTTTGCAGCTTCCTGTTCCCAAAGGGTTAGATTCGGACCA
This sequence comes from Bdellovibrionota bacterium, assembly GCA_044351935.1. Lineage (GTDB taxonomy): Bacteria > Bdellovibrionota_C > UBA2361 > UBA2361 > JBIKWN01 > JBIKWN01. Next base: position 1,921 of record JBILET010000058.1, on the reverse strand, counting down.
TTTGATTTCTTTAATTGATCCCAAAAAAGATGCTGATGGATTACATCCTGTAAACCAAGGACTTCTTTTACAAGGTAGAGCCACAGTTAAACCTTGTACTCCAGCTGGATGTATAGAATTACTTGATTCGGTTAACTGTCAGATTGCATCTGCTTCAGCAATAGTAATTGGCAGATCAATTTTAGTTGGTAAACCTGCTGCTCTTTTGTTGTTAGAGCGAAACGCAACTGTAACAATTGCTCATTCAAAAACTAAAAACTTACCCGAACTTGTTGCAGCATCTGACATCGTTGTCGCTGCTGTTGGTATACCTGAATTTGTAAAAGGGGAGTGGCTAAAAAAAGGTTCGGTTGTAATTGACGTTGGAATTAACAGAATGCCTGATGGTAAGTTAAAAGGAGACGTCCATTATCAATCTGCGTTATCACGTGCAAGTGCAATTACTCCTGTACCTGGTGGAGTAGGGCCGATGACAATTGCAATGTTATTGCAAAATACTCTTACTGCTTATGAACATAATTATTTAAAAAATATTTAATTTTTTTATGGATAAAAAAACTCCTCTTTTCGATCGACATGCCGAGCTTGGTGGAAAACTTGTTCCTTTTGCTGGTTGGATGCTACCTGTTCAGTATCAAGGTGTAATTCCTGAACACAACGCAACGCGTAATGCAGCTGGTTTATTTGACGTTTCTCATATGGGAGAAATTTTTGTTACTGGTCCACAAGCTGAACAAGCGCTTCAATATTTAACTTGTAACGATGTGTCTAAGTTAACTGATGGTAAAGCTCAGTACTCTGCAATATTAAATGAAAATGGCGGAGTCGTTGATGATATAATTATTTACAGATATACAAATCAAAAATATTTAATCTGTGTTAATGCATCTAACGCAGATAAAGATTTTGCTTGGTTTACAAAGTACAATAAATTTGATGCGCAGTTTGTTAATAAATCTGCTGAATATGGGCAAGTTGCATTACAGGGACCTAATGCTACAAAAATAACAGCTTCGATTCCTGAATTAAAATCAATAAACAGTCTTGAATACTTTTCGTTTTGTGAAGTGAAACTTGGGCACGACACTATTATTGTTGCTCGTACTGGATACACTGGCGAAGATGGTTTTGAGTTCTTTGTTCCGTGGAATAGTACTGTTTCATTTTGGAATATGTTGCTTGAAGCAGGTAGTTCTCATGGATTAGTGCCTTGTGGATTGGGAGCAAGGGATTCACTTAGACTTGAAGCTTGTTATCCACTGCATGGACATGAACTTAGTGATGAAATTACAGCTTTCGAATCTGGGCTTGCTTGGATAGTAAAATTATCCAAAGGTGATTTTATTGGTAAATCTGCTCTTGAAGCTCAAAAGCATAAAGGAATTCCAAGAATTTTAGTTGGATTCGAACTAACAGACGCAGGTATTGTTCGCGAGAACATGCAGATATTTGATTCAGAAAACAAACAAATTGGGTTTACTACTAGCGGCACAAAAACACCAACGATTCAAAAATCAATTGGTATGGCGCTGGTTGATAAATCGTATAGTGGCACAGGCACAAAAGTTTTAATTGATGTGCGAGGTCGCAAGCTAAACGCAGTGATTGCTGCAAAACCGTTTTATAAAAGAGGAGGAAATTAAATCATGTCAAATGTTCCAGATACATTAAAGTATACAAAAGATCACGAATGGGTACTTCTTGAAGGATCAACTGCAACTGTTGGTGTTACAGAGTTTGCTCAAAGCGAATTAGGTGAAATCGTTTTTGTTGATCTTCCTGCAGTAGGTAAAGAAGTTAGCAAAGGTGGATCTTTTTGTGTTCTTGAATCTACTAAAGCAGCTTCGGATGTTTATGCGCCAATTAGTGGCAAAATAAAAGAAGTTAACTCTGCGCTTTCTAACGAGCCAACAATGGTTAA
>JBILET010000194.1:0-3962 GCA_044351935.1 Bdellovibrionota bacterium | reverse complement strand
AAACGTAAATGTTGCCACTATCGCGACAGATGCTGATCCAGAGTGGTATGCTAAGTATGGGGATTCTTCAAATGCACAGATTGCTACTTTAGTTAGTGCTGCTAGTTCAATTTATAGATCTCAAATGGGGATAGCTTTCCAAATTACAGCACAGAATGTATTTACTACATCTAGTGGCAATCCATATACATCTTCAGACCCATACGTTTTATTGCCTGGATTTAAAAACTATACACTTACAAACGGACATCTTGGATCTGCGGACTTATATCACTTGTTCTCGGGTAAAGACTTTAATGGTTCTGTTATTGGTCTTGCTTGGGTCGGAGTAGTTTGTTCGGTTCCGGATTACGCATTTGGAATTACTCAAGCATTCTTCCCATCAGCAGATGCAGCAATTGTAGCTCACGAAATTGGACACAATATGGGTGGTCCTCATGATTCAACAGATTCACGTAGTATTATGGCCCCTTATGTTAATATTCCTGGTAGCACTTATTTTTCAGCTGCAAGTATTAACGCAATTCAAACTCACTTAAATTCATCGCCGAACTGTTTAGATGCGGCTACTGTGCCTAATGATGATTCACCAATTCCTTCGCCAACACCAACGCCTGATACACCAGAACAGCCTATACCATCTATCTCGGTAACTAGTAGTGTTTCTGCTACGGGTGTGATGACTCTAAGAATCGATTTAGGAGCTGCTCCAGTAGATGGATGTACTGCGCAAGTTTACGGTTCTCCTAAGAGAAATAAAACCGGTACAAAGTTACTTAGTATTACACCTATAGGAAAATCTACAATTTTTAGGTTAGCAGGACTAAGGGATCCTAAAACAAGGAATAGCTTAATATCATTAACTGCTCGCTACAGCTGTGACGCAGGCACTGCAAATGCACCAAAATTCGCAAACGTATCTTTGGATAAAATTAGAAAAAAGACTTCTAGTTCTACCACAAAAATACTTTCGAGTATTAAGTCTGCATTCGCTATGCAGTCACGTAGACGCAACTTAAATTAAGCAGGCTGTCCAGATTGAACTTCTTCAAGAGTAGGAGCTGTTTCTAATAGCTCGTCCTCGCTAGAAACTTCCTGATGTCTTTGAGTCGAGATAACAGTAGCCTTTTTAACTAACATGTCATCTGAGGCAAGTTTATCAATAACTGGACCTGATTTTTCATCAAGCACATCAAAGAAAACGTAATCTTTACGAATGATAACTCTACGTATATCTTCTTCAGTTAGTTCAGCTTTAGAAGAAAGTAGTGATCTTAATTTTGCTTCATCCATTCCAGCTTGTTGGCCTTTACCAACGTAAATTCTAGCTTCACGAAGAGGTGGAAGAGTCTCTCGACGACGAATTCTTGCTTGAGCTTCTTTAGCTTGAAGGGAAGCTTCTTCGTTTAACTCACCATGACCTTTGGGTCCACGATTGTTTCCGCCACGTCTGTTGTTGTTACGTCCGCCACGGTCGTTACGTCCACCACGATCGTTTCCACGCCCAGTATTGTATGCTGGCTGTCTGTCATCTTCATCGTCGTAATCATTATCAGAATCACGTGAGGCACTTGCTTGAAGAGTAGGTAATACTTCTAATGTATTTTGAAGAAGCATTGCTACGATTTGCTCGCGCTCAGCTGACGAAAGTGATTTATCGTTAAGAAGAGTTTCGGTAAGAACTTTATACTTTGGATCAGCTGCAACATTTTTCTGAACAGCAACACCTTTAAGTCTAAGAACTTTTGATTTTTGAATTTCATCTGCAGTTGGAAGTGTTCCAGCTTCGACTTTAGTCGAGATTTCGGCTTGAATTGAGTGGAAGTTCACAACATCTTGAGGACCAACTAAAGTTGCAACAGTTTTAAGTCTTGAAAGACCTTCAGCCTTCGAGCTTCTAGCGTTGTAAGCATCAAGATCACTTGGCGCAGAGTAGCTAATTAACATATCGAACTCATCGATATTTACAGACTTTGCAGCAACATCAGTTAATACAACTGTTGATAGCTCACCAGCTCGTACTGATTCGATAGTGCGCTCAACTGCCGCGGCATCTACGTTTCCGATTAGTTTTTTAGCAGCAACTCCTCGTTTTTTAAGAAGTACTTCTACTAAATCTGCATCAGCAGGGGTGTTACAGAAAACAAGAGTAGCTGGAACTAGTGATCCTTCGATTAGTTGAGTTAACGCAGTTGGTTTTGCAAGAAGATCCGAACCTACTTCAAAATATACATGTTTTGGATTTGCTGACTTAGCAGTCATAAAGGGATTCCTTTGGAATTAAGTTGATTAATTAAAAATTGCGATAGTTTACGTTTCCGGCCGGTTCAATACGCTGCTTGCTAAAGACACCCTCGAGGAATCGTAGAGTGTTAATGGCCGCGCAGAAAAATCGCGTTCTTAAGTGAAGATAGTGCCACAGGTTGGGGTAAAAAGTCCAACTAGCTAAGACTTACTTCGTGAACTATGCCCAGAACGTCTTTACTGTCGATTATCCTGATTCGGTCGTCCCAGGGTACCTTGGTACCAGCTGTTTTATTGATTAAAACAGTGGACCCAAAAGGAATGCCACTAATATTGGTTTCCTCGTGGGTGTGGTCATCCATGGCGCTGGCAACTTCGATTACTTGGGCCAAAACGCTTTCTGCCATGTTATCTTTGGCTGTTTCGGGTATATAAAGCCCTCCGTCGGTGACACCAGGTTCCTCTTCAAGCCTTACTAGCACCCTCATACCTAGTGGATGCACACGCCTTATTTTCTTGAATCTTTCGTTCCCAGAAGGGGGTTTTTTTGTGGAGTCGCCCATAGTTTAGTAGCATCAAATTGTAGTTAAATTTTCGTACGAATTACTGTCCCAGTAGGGTAATATCGTGGTACAAGTATTACAATTAGAATGATTATTCTAGTCGAGATTGCTTGCTACCATCTAATAGTTACAACTGGGGTTGGTCAGTAAATCAGTCAGACTAATAGACTCGAAAAAGTTATTTTTAGAAAGCCCATAATAATGTCAAACAGTCAAAATTCAAATAGCGCAAAACTACAACTTCCAGAAGGTGAATTTCAATTACCTATCGTTGTTGGTACTGAATCTGAAAAAGCCATAGATATTAGTAATCTAAGAGCTCAATCTGGATACGTAACTCTTGATAACGGTTACATGAACACCGGAGCATGTTCTAGTTCGATTACTTTTATTGATGGAGAAAAAGGTATTCTTCGTTATCGAGGAATTCCAATTGAAGTGTTAGCTCAAAAATCAAACTTCCTAGAGACAGCATACTTATTGATGTATGGGCAGTTGCCAAAGACTACTGAACTAGAAAATTTTACAAACAGAATCCGCAGACATACTTTATTACACGAAGATGTTAAGCGTTTTTATGATGGTTATCCTCGTGATGCTCATCCGATGGCGATATTAGCTTCTGTTGTTTGCTCTCTATCTACTTTTTATCAACATGAAGAAGGTGATGCAGCAACGATTTTCGATCGCACTGCAATTAGATTGTTAGCAAAACTTCCGACTATTACTGCGTATGCTTACAAGAAATCAGTTGGCCAGCCGTTAATATATCCTGATAATAAAAAGAGTTACTGTGAAAACCTCCTTTATATGATGTTTTCACTTCCTGCTGAAAAATACGATGTAGATCCAGAGCTTGTAGATATTATGAATCTACTTTTAATACTTCACGCGGATCATGAGCAGAACTGCTCTACATCAACAGTGAGAATGGTTCAAAGTTCGATGGCTAATCTATATGCTTCGATTTCTGCTGGAATCTGCGCTCTTTGGGGGCCAAGACACGGTGGTGCTAATGAAGAAGTTATCGAGATGCTTGAAGCGATCCGCAAGGGTGGGGGCGATGTTAAAAAGTATGTAGAACTTGCTAAGCAAAAAGATTCTAAAGTTAAGTTAATGGGCTTTGGTCACAGAGTTTATAAAAACCATGACCCA
>JBILET010000197.1:0-3906 GCA_044351935.1 Bdellovibrionota bacterium | reverse complement strand
CTAAAGTTATTAAAGAAGCTTGTCATAAAGTTCTATCTAAACTTGAAGCTGGTGACCAACTTTTAGATATCGCAAAACGACTTGAAGAAGCTGCATTAACTGATCAGTATTTTATCGACAGAAAACTATATCCGAATGTAGATTTCTATAGTGGAATCATTTACCGAGCACTTGGTATTCCTGTTCAAGCATTTACTGTTATGTTTGCTTTAGGAAGACTTCCTGGATGGATTGCTCATGCTAAGGAATATTTATCCGAGCCTGGTAATAAGATTAATCGTCCAAGACAGATTTATACTGGGAATACGGTTTCTGAATATATTCCGATTGAGAAGCGGTAGTTAAATTAGTACTTCTGAATCGTTTAGAGGCACCTCGATTACTCGATCTAAGTCGAATCTGTCATCTATTACAAAGTAGTGCTTTTCGGTCATCTCTAGTTTTAATGCTACGTTTGGATTAGTTAGCGTTTTAAGTAAGGAAGGAACTAACTCTTGAGTGACAGTAGCTCTAATTCCTATTACATCTTTTTGTCTTTCATGAAGTATGCAAAATTCACCTGTTCGAGTGTCTAATTCGTATTCGAATCCTGTGTGATCACCCTTAGCGGTAGACTCAAATAGGTCGATACAAAGCATTCTAAGAGTTTCGCTAGTCGAAAAATCCAAACTAAAACCAACAAGGTCTCCAGAACTTTCCTGTAATACTGACAACATCTTGCTAGTTTAGCAGATTCTAGTTTATATGTGCGAGAAAAATTTTTTATTTGCTAAAGCGCAAATTTTTAAGCCCCCCCAAAATGCCACTGCAACATAACATGTTATCACTCCTCAATAACTTTACGACGCCCAATTTTTGTAATAGAACTAATTTTTTTCGAAGTTAATCGTTTTTCAATAGCACCTTTACTAGGTTTAGTCGCAATTCGTTTTCTGTGAACAGCTAGTGCTTGCTTAATAAGACTGATAATTTTTTTCTTTGCGGCTTCAAAATTATTAGCTTGGGATCTAGAAGATTGATCTTCTGCAATAATTGTATCATTAGACATTAAATAGTGTTTAGGTTTGTTTGATTTTAACCAAGATCGAATTTTGTTCTTTTGTTCATCGGTTAATGTTTGATCTGCAGATAAATAATACGAAATTCTAACTTTTGTTTCTGTTTTCTGAACGTGCTGCCCACCTGGGCCAGAGCTTTTGGCGGTAGTTACAGAAATAGCGCCAGGAGTTAATAAGAAAGCGCCAATAGAGCTATTCTTAGAATTATCAGCCATTAGACAGTTCTTTTTTAAGAAGCGAAGATGTATGTATATAACTAGTGTAAGAATTTTTTATAGCTGTAATATCATCTGGGTTAAGTTGTCGTACAACTTTAGCAGGGCTTCCAAGTATCAACGAATTAGCAGGGTAAGTTTTATTCATCGGCAAAACACTACCTGCACCAACAATGCAGTTTTTGCCAACAGTAGTGCCGTCTAAAATTATAGAACCCATGCCGATAATGCATTCATCTTCGATAGTGCAGCCATGAAGAATAGCCCTGTGACCAACAGTGACATTTTTGCCAACAGTGCAGGGCCCAAGTCCATGAGAAGTATGAAGCAAGCAGTGCTCTTGAATGTTTGTGCCTTCGCCAACTTCAATAGGATTTATATCGCCACGAAGAACCGCGCCAAAAAATATCGAGCAACTTTTAGCAACACTAACTTCGCCGATAACCCAAGCATCAGGAGCAACAAAGCAACTTTGATCAATTACCGGTGTATGCTGCTCAAAAGCAATTACCGGCATATTATTATCCTAAAACTTTAAGAGCAGCCGCTACAGCTTTATCTTTGTTAGGAAGTACAACAGCTTCAAGTGATTTAGCGTACGGCATAGGAACTTCCATCGATGATAAAAGTCCAATCGGAGCATCTAGCTCATCAAAAATTTCTGTAGAAATTAAATGAGATAAATAAGCACCGTAACTTGCCATCGCATGTTGCTCTTGAATAATTAAGCATCTGTGAGTTTTTGCGACAGAATTAAAAATTGCTTCTTTATCAAGAGGTCTAAGAGTTCTTAGATCAACAACTTCTGCAGAAATTCCTTGGTTTGCTAATTCCTTAGCAGCATCAAGTGCAATAAATACGTTTTTGGACCACGAAATAATTGTGATATCTGTTCCTTCTTTTTTGATATCAGCTTTACCAATTGGAATGATGTATTCTTCTTCTGGAACTGGACCTTTTAATCCGTAAGTTAATTCAGATTCAAAGAAGCAGCATGGATTATCATCACGGATGCAAGCTTTAAGTAACCCTTTCATGTCATACGGAGTAGCAGGGGCTACAACTTTTAATCCAGGTGTATAGGCGTAAAAATGTTCAAACGAGTTAGCATGCTGCGCGCCAAGTTGGAAAGCAGCTCCACCAGCTCCACGAAACACGATAGGGCAACTTATTGCACCAGCTGACATTAAGTGGCTTTTTGCAGCAGTGTTTAGGATCTGATCGATTGCAATCAACGAAAAGTTATATGTCATGAACTCAATAATCGGACGAAGTCCCATCATCGCTGCGCCAATACCAACTCCTGTAAAACCGTTTTCGGCAATTGGTGTATCAATAACACGTTTTGGACCGAACTGATCAAGAAGACCTTTAGAAGCTTTGTAAGCTCCGTTATAAGATCCAACTTCTTCACCCATCAGAAACACTCGTTCATCACGAACCATTTCTTCGGCCATTGCTTCTTTTAGCGCATCACGAATTGGAATTTCTCTCATTGCTGGTAAGTTCTCTGCTGCATTAGACGACATTTTAAAACTCTTTTGAAAAACAACTTCAATTATATTAACGGTGAATTATCGCAGTAAACGTAATCCGTAGTAGTTGATGGATCTGGCATCTGTGATTCTTCTGCAAACTTAACTGCATCTTGAATCTCGGATTCGATTTCATCATCGATCTGTTTTCTCATGTTTGATAATCCAAGAGCATCAAGTTTTGCTCCAAGTGACATGATTGGATCTAGACGTTTTCTTTCTTCGACTTCTTCTTTAGTTCTGTATGTACCAGGGTCAGCCATTGAGTGCCCACGATATCTATAAGTTTTTGCTTCAATTAATGTAGGTAAACTTTTTTCGCGAGCTCTTTTTGCTGCTGCATGCACAGCTGCTCGAACCGCAAACACATCATGTCCATCAACAACTTCGCGCGCCATTGGATAACCAAGAGCTCTAATTGATAAATCATCAACAGGGGAAGTTTTGCTAAGTGGGGTACCCATCGCAAACTGATTGTTTTCAATGATGTAAACCACAGGAAGATTCCAAAGAGCCGCCAAAGACATTCCTTCATGGAAAGGGCCAATGTTAATTGCGCCATCACCTAAGAAGCAAAGTGTAACTCCACCGTCTTCTTTATACTTTTGAGCAAACGCTACACCAGCTGCCACTGGAACTTGCGCACCAATAATTCCCCAGCCACCAAGGAAGTGATTATCTAGATCATAGAAGTGCATTGAACCTCCACGACCTTTTGCGCATCCTGTTTCTTTACCAAGAAGCTCTGCTAAACCTTGGCGCGAGTTTCCTCCGCACGCCAAATAGTGACCGTGACAACGATAAGCGGTCATTACGTAATCTTTTTGAAGATCTAGAACAGAAACTGCTCCAACAGCAACTGCTTCTTGCCCAATGTATAAGTGCAGAAACCCACCAATTTTACGCTCGGTGTACATTCTTGCTGCTTCTTCCTCGAATCTTCTAATTCGAAGCATTTTTCTGTAAAGGTGACCTATTAACTCCTGATCCATAAGCTGTTCAATATACTTACTAAAACTTTTCAGCGGTACAGTTTTCCTCTTTTTTAGGGGTTTGTCCACCTTTGGGGTTCAGATAGAATCGTTGGAGATATGAGAT
>JBILET010000057.1:0-7955 GCA_044351935.1 Bdellovibrionota bacterium | reverse complement strand
AATAAAAATATCGGCAAAATTATTGAGTCCTATCATAACGAATATAAACCTTGGTTTAGTAAAGCCAAAGTACAGATGAACTCCGAAGGATTGGTTATATTACCAACCGGCTATCACCCAAATTGGACGGTTTCGATTGATGGATCCCAGGCTAAAACAATGTGGGTGACTCCTGGATTTGTTGCAGCGACTGTACCAGCCGGCATTCACATGGTTGAATTTGAATATAAGGGAAGCTCTTTAAAGACAGTTGCTGTAGCCCTATCCTGCCTATTTTTTATGATTTGTTTGGCATTAAAAGTTAGAATGCCCAACAAATACCGCACAAATTGCTAATTTACATATACCCACGTTGAACTATCTTTGTTTCAATCATGGGTATGATTCTGTCTAAATTCAAAATATCCGAGCAGCGAGAACTACTACTATTATTACTTTTTGGCACAGTTTTATCGCTAGTTTTGCGTTATACATTGTTTCCATTTGAAAGTGATGATTTAAGGTCATATATAATTTGGGTTCAATATATTCATGATAATGGAGGCTTTAAAGCACTAGGGGATCCTTTTTATAATTATAATCCACCATATCTTTACTTATTAGCACTGGCTAGCTATTTACCAAAATGGATTCCAGATGGTTATATAGTAAAAATTGTTTCGCTTCCTTTCGAGATAATAACTGCTTTGTTTGCTGCTAAAATTCTTATTAAATCTGGCGCTTCTAATAAAGTTGCGCTTCTTGGATATTGTATACTTTTGGTTCTTCCCACGGTTTTATTAAACGGCTCTTTCTGGGGACAGTGCGATAGTATTTTTACTTGTTTTATTGTTATTAGCATTTACTACTTGATTACTAATCGACCAACTGCCTCAATCATGGCATTTGCAATAAGCGTAGCGTTGAAATTACAAGCGATGGTATTTGGACCGGCATTACTTTGCTATTTTATTGCTCACCGAATTAGGATTAGGGATGTAATTTGGGCGCCTGTAGTTTTTCTTGCACTTCTTATACCTGCAATACTTCTTGGAAGAGGATTTATATCGGTACTTCAAACCTATCCTGCACAAGCTGAATATTTTAGAAATGTTAATCTTAATGCTCCTAATTTTTACATTTGGATTTCTGATGGTGACCTATATAAATGGCTACCTGATACTTTGTTTTTTATTATTAAGCCTGCAGGATATGTTTTGTCTGTTATATATGCTGTCCTGCTGGCCTCGTTAGTACGTTACAAGAAAAATCCTTTCTCGACTAGAATTGCGATAAATATCGCCTTTGTTTCTACTTTAGTTACTCCTTACTTTTTGCCAATGATGCATGAAAGATATTTTTATGCGGGCGATATTCTTTCTATAATTTGGGTGTTCTTAAATCCTAGATTTTTTATAGTTCCATTACTTGTTCAAGCTGCATCAATACACACTTATTTAAATTACCTATATGCAAAAGGATTTTTAAACCACTCGCAACTTTTCGATCGCACTGAAACATCTGCAATAATAATGACAGTTGCTGTTATAGCTGCGTTTTATGTGCTTTGTATTTCATTATTTAAAAGTGATGGAGCTAATAACGAACAGAATATCTCGGAGGAAAAAGACGCGCCTAATAGTTTGCAATTTCTAAATTTATCTATACCCAAGTGGCTTGGTTTAATTGCATCAACTGTTTTAATATTCGTGATATTTATTGTTATAAATAATCATCCTTCTTCAGTTGCATCTAAATTAAAACTTCCTATAACCACCTCTGCTATAACTGATAGTACTGGGTTAAAAGAAATCCCATTTATCGGAAGAATTTCTGCAACTAAATATTCACAAAGCTATGGAATTCCAAAATACGATGCAGACCTTAGAGGCTATCCTTTAATGGTTAATAACAGGCAATATCGTTATGGCATATGCTCACATAGCGACAGCTCTATTGAATTTAATCTTGATCAAAAGTATAGCAAAATAACCGGCAAAGTTGGCTTTCCAGACTATATTAGCGGCAGAGGATACGGATCCGTTGTATTCGAGTTGGTTGCGGATGGCCAATCTATTTGGAAATCATCAATAGAAAGGCCAAAGCAATCGCTAACAAACTTTGAAGTTTCGGTTCAAAATGTAAAAGTATTAGAGCTAAAAATGAACAATGGCGGCGATGGAATGAATTCAGACCATGGTTGCTGGCTAGATACTTCATTAATTCCAAATTAATAATTTTAAATATTATCTTTCTAGGTATGAACACTCACATTCAGAGCTTAAAATTTTTAACAAGTTCTAAAGCGCTACTATTATTATCAGCAACAATTGTAATTTATTTAATAACAATGAGTCCTATTAATATGGACGAATTTGTTCATTATCATGCTTTTGATTGCTGGTTTTATCCCGGAAATCAAATCAATAATTTCCGAGAAGGTTGCGGGATCATGGATTTATCTTTGTTCGGTAAATTTTTACCACTACGATCTTACGCATATGTAGGTAGCGGCCCAGGATGGATATATGCTCCGATTTTTTGGTTATTTCCTCACTACTACTCGGCAAGAATTCTTGGATTTATAGCTCTACTTGTGATGGCTTACCCGATTAGTAAAGTGTTTGAACTTCGATACTCAGTTATAGTTCTTGCTTTAACGTTACTGTTTCCGGTTAGCTTTCAATTCTTAATGGATACAGGACCCGTATCATTCCAATTTGCTTTTGCATTTATTGCACCTTACTTGCTTGTTAGATTCCCAAAATCCATTTTCATTGTGCTACTTGTAGCGTTAGCGGGGTTTTATTGTTTATGGACTAAAACATTTTTTATAGTTCTTGCTCCTTTTTGCTTAGCATGGTCAGCATATCTTATCGTTCAAAGAGATAAAATTAATCCTATTTCAGTAAGGGAAATACTTCCTGCTTTCGTATTTTCTGGAATAATATGCGGGCTGTTATTTTGTTTGCTACTACACGCACAAGATAGATTAGGAGTTATCTTATGGTATCGCCTAAGCGGCATGAATAAAACTTACCCCTTGATAGAAGCTCTATCACGTACCGTAATGAGAGATTTCTTACTAAATTTTTCATCGTTTTCGGATCGAAATCTTGTAAGCTTACCTTCTGATTTTTTTCTTACGCCTTTATTTTTCATTACACTATCTGTATTGATTGGATATGTGTCATCTAAAGGTATTCATAATTTATGTTGGAATATAACTTTTATAGTTGTATTTTTTCTTACTTATATCTTAGTCAATCGCAATCAGTACGCTGCCAATTTGCACCATATATTAATGGTATTCCCTTCGATAATTTTCTTAATCTTATTTAACTACAAACAAATTATTAAATTTAATCTTAAGGGGCAAAAATATATTCTTGCTGCGTTGTTGATTATAGCTCTGCTACCACAATTTCATGCATTTGCACGCGTATCATATGCTGCAATTAGGCCAGAAAATGATTGGAGTATTGTTGATATTAACAAAAATTTAAAAGACCCTTCGATTTCCGGGTCTCATATTATAGTGGTTGTTCATTGGGGTGCTTACTTTTTTCAGTCTTTATACGGAAATAAGGATCAATCTGTAGTATATATTGAGCCCATGAATTCCCTTCAGGCTGCTGCCCAGTTAAAAGATATCGCTTCACGTTTAGGAAGAAAACCGTTATTCATCGCAAGAAAAGATGCTCAAGATGGTTGGATCAATGTAGCCAAGACAGTATTCCCAGATATTTCACTTGATTCTAAACTAACTCCGTCTGATGGTATCTGGGGAGTTTGGCGATAGTCGTGCGTATCTCAATAACCACTTATCAACTATCTTTTTTAATTCTAATTGGGGCTATACTTAGATTTACTGGTATTACTTGGGGTATACCAATTGCTATGCCAGGCGTTGACGCTTACTTCATAGATGAAACCTGGATGATGGAAGCTTTTGCCCAAATGAATCCATCAATTGGTGACTTCAGCCCTGATATGGGTTACCGAGAAGGTGGTTTAGCATATTTTATAATTTCTGCAGTATTTATTTTTCTTAAATTTATTAATGTGCTTAATGGACTTCCTAATGAAGTAGTTTTACATTCTTTTGATTATGGAATGTTAATCTTAGTTGGAAGATGTGTAGTTGCATGTTTTGATTTATTATCCATAGCACTAGTTTTTTTTACACTAAGAACAATATGTCGAACTACCTGGGCTCCGTTTGCAGGTGCGTTATCGCTTACAGTTTTTCCATTTGAGGTAATATATTCACATTATTTGCGCACACATATTATTGGTAATACTTTTCTTGTCTTAGTAATATTCTTTTCTTTTCTAAGTTATTCACAAAAACGAAATCTATTCCTGATATTTGCAGGCATTTCTGTTGGCTTGGCTACTGCAACAAGGTACACAATGATTTCATCCGCAATATTTCCATTTTTTGCGTTAATAATTAGCAGTGGTCAGCAAACTCTAGTTAATGCTATTGCTAGGATACCAACTCAAAAGATTACATATCTTATTATACTATCAATTATAGTGGCATTTATAATTGGGAATCCGCATTTAATATTTGACTATAAGCTTGTAAAAAGCCAAATATCATATCAATCATCATTCGCAGCAACATCCGAGTTTTCCCTTGAGCAATTACTAAATCTTTCTAGAATCAAAACGTTTATCTGGAAGCTTATTCCGGATGGTACTGGTCCAGGATTATGGGTGGCTTTCTATGCGGCGATTATATTTCTACCGATCCGCCCAAAGCTATATAAATACTCTTTGCCACTGTTGGGCTTTGTAGTTGGGTTTAGCTATTTTATGGGCAAGGGGTATTTTACATCTGCAATTTTTGTCCGTACGATGTTACCTACTTTTCCGATCTTTGCTTTATGTCTTGGCTTGGCCTTAGATGATCTATTAAACAGCTTCTTTAGTCACAAACTAATACGATCTGCAATTTACATAACATTCTATATTTGCATTATACCAGCTGCATTATTTGCTTCTGCATATGTTTGCGCGATGGGCATTAAAGTAGACCCAAAAGTTTTGTCAGCAAATTATTTATTAGAACAACAACAAAAAGCATCGAATCCTTTTAACTTGGCATTAGTGGGTCCAGCTATCCCATATACTTTCCCAACACTTATTATCAATAAGATTGCCAATCCTAAATCAATAGAGCTTGCTTATAGCATAAAAGAAGTAAATCCTTATTGGGCGTATAGATACAATTATGTAATTCTAAATGCTACAGACTATGAAGAAGATCTTCAAATTGAATCTCTTCTTTCAGACCCAAGTATTAATAATACGTTTGAATTTGTTGCTAAATTTAAGAATGAATTAACCTTTTTAGGTTTTACTTTTGATTATACAGGGATCGCACATGATATGTCCTATCCATTAAATCGTGTTTATATCATTAAAAGTAAATTAATATAGATAAATCTACTTCAAACGAAGGTTGACCCAATTAGCATGATCGGAGGTTATTCCATCAGGGCCCCCTGATACTATAAATTCAAGATGCTCTATACCATCTACGTTAACTTCAAATTCGGAAGGCTGGGAGCCTCCTGTTATAATTTGCGAAGCATAAAGTTGCCTGCCATTAGCACCAATTATACAGCGAATTGAACCCTTACCTTGAGTAGCATCGTCAATACCACAAGCACCTAATAACTTTTTGGCTTTTTTGTTGAGTCTAACTTTAATAAATGAATTAGCATGGGTCCCAAATCCGCTGTCATAATAAATTTTGTTAATTTTCAGAGGTCCATCAGATAAGGATTTATTTAATTTTAATATTCCAAAATCTTGCTTGGTGAATTCAATAATAAAATCATCCATGGGATTATGAATCCATCGAAGTGGGTTAATTGTGCCAAAATATATATATAAAATTAGTAGTGATACTATTGGTATATAAGCTATTAATATTAATCCTGGTGAATAAAATAATCTTTGTATAAATGGCAACTCATTCTTGAGCTTTGCAAATTCTAGATAACATAGATCTCTAACTATATTTAATAGAAAAACACAGTCCGAACTTGAAAAATTAGCGCTATAGGCTGGTTGACTTCTAGAAATCTCACAATACTCCAATAGTTTTTGCCAAGTAGTAATTACTTTTTGTTTCTGTGTTTCTGTATAACTCCCTAGATCGCTTAGAAGTGAAGTAAAAGAAGAGTTTTTATCTTGGGAGTCTATGAATAAAAGATCTACTGCTCTTTTTATATGCCAACATGCGGATGACACCCCATTATCAAACGAAGCAATCAAATTCTGCGCTATATTTATTTCATCTTTAACCTGTTTTAAAACTTCATACTTGGTCATCAATATTTATCACCTTCTAGACTAGCCCCTGCGAGATCATCGCATCTGCAACTTTAACAAATCCACCTATGTTCGCACCATTTACATAATCGACCGATCCGTCTTTATTTTTGCCATACTTAACGCAAGTATCATGAATTCTTTTCATAATATCTTTTAATCTCGAATCAACTTCTTCCCTTGTCCATGACAATCTTAGGCTATTCTGGGACATCTCTAGCCCTGATACTGAAACACCACCTGCATTTGCCGCTTTTCCTGGCGCAAATAATATTTTTGATTCTCTAAAATGCTCTACTGCATCAGGAGTACTCGGCATATTTGCTCCTTCGCCGACTGCTCTGCATCCATTCTTTAATAAAATAGCCGCATCCTCTGCGGATATTTCATTCTGTGTTGCTGATGGGAAAGCTGCATCACATGGTATCATCCATGGACGTTTACCTGCATGGAATTGCGCCCCAAATTTTGTAGCGTACTCTTCTATCCGTCCTCGTTTTTTATTTTTAAGCTCCATTGTCCAATGAAGTTTTTCTTCATCAATGCCATTTTTGTCATATATACAGCCCGAAGAATCAGACAGTGTCACGACTTTTGCTCCCATTTGAATTAACTTTTCAGCAGTATATTGTGCTACATTGCCTGATCCAGAGACCGCACATGTTTTGCCTTTTAAGCTATCACTTTTACTTTTAAACATTTCTTCGACGAAATAAACACAACCATAACCCGTTGCTTCTGGGCGAATAAGGCTTCCACCAAAACTTACTCCCTTACCAGTAAAAACTCCGGTGAATTCATTTTTTAATTTCTTGTAGTAGCTAAACATATAACCTACTTCACGACCGCCAACACCAATGTCACCAGCAGGTACATCTGTATCTGCACCAATATGACGAAATAATTCAGACATAAATGCAAAACAAAATCTCATTACTTCACGGTCTGATTTTCCATGTGGATCAAAATCAGATCCGCCTTTTCCTCCACCCATTGGAAGAGTTGTTAAGCTATTTTTGAATGTTTGCTCAAACCCCAAAAATTTTAATATTCCTTGGTTTACACTGGAGTGAAATCGAATTCCACCTTTATAAGGACCTATTGCATTATTAAATTGCACTCTGTAACCGCGATTAACTTGAACTTTTCCGTTATCATCTTCCCAAACTACGCGAAAACTAATAATTCGATCTGGTTCTGTAATTCGTTGCAGTATGTTGGCTTCTTTGTAGACTTTATTTTCCTCAACAAAATTATATACAGAACTTACAACTTCACTTACAGCTTGATGAAATTCTGGCTCCCCAGGATTCCTGCGGCGGATGTCAGTCATGAAATTTTCAATTTGAGCTGCTTGATTCATATAATTCTCGTAAATCTAATTGAATATAAAATAAATTAGTTGGCTGGATGTTACTGGACCAACAGTGTCTTCTACAAGAAAATAATTACAGATAAACACATGCCAGGGTATAAAATTAAGTTTTATTAAGCCTGGCTAGATAACCTAAGCCTAAACCTTTGCAGTTTACCAGTCTCGGTTCTAGGTAAAGACGATACAAATTCGATTTCACGGGGGTATTTATAGGGAGCAATCTCTGATTTAACAAAATCTTGCAATAGTT
>JBILET010000255.1:0-3392 GCA_044351935.1 Bdellovibrionota bacterium | reverse complement strand
CATCTTCATTCTTAATCCCTATCTTTGGTTCCAATACTCTATTATCTCATTTGATTAACTGCCTCTCCTCTGAAGAGGATCTTAAATTTGTACGAACACAACTTGAATTGAGTGCAAAATGACTGATTCTGGACATGCAACCATCGAGCAGCTAGCGTTGGTAATATTTATATTACTGATCGTAATTAGATATAGTAAAACAAACTATCAAATTTATTTAAGGCCTATTTTAGGCGCTGAAAAAATCAGATATGCAGTAGCACGAGCGGCCGAGCAAGGGAAAGCTATATCATTTAGCACAGGTATTACTACGTTAGGACCTGTGTTCTATGGCTGTATGTCCATATTAAATACAGTAGCAAAAAAAGCCGCTAGACTTAGAGTGCCTCTTTTAGTGCCTCAGAATAGCCCAGAAGCATTAACATTAGTAGAAACGTGCATGCAAAATGCATACAAAGAAGCGAATGCGTCATCAAGGTATAGCTCTACACAGATTAGATTCTTATCTGAAGAGCAATTTGCTTTTGCTGCTGGTTACGGAGGGTTAATGCATCGAGAAAACATAGGCGTTGCATTTTTGTTTGGATCCTTTGCTGGCGAATCATTGATATTAGCCGAAGCAGGTAAACAAGTTGGGGCATATCAAATAGCCGCAAGTATTAGCCCCGAACAGGTGCCGTTTTTTATCTGTACTTGTGATCATACTTTAATAGGAGAAGAATTCTTTTCGGTGAGTGCCTACTTAAGTAATGACCAAGATACTAAAGCATCATTAAAAATTCAGGATATTATTCGAGGACTTGTGATTGCTGTTTTAATCTTTGGTTCAATTATCAACACTATAATGTATTTTATATGAATAATGTGTTGATAAAACAAATTACAAAAATTATTACTTTTTTTGGTGGACTGTATTTTTTTCTGTTCTTTCTTTTGCCCGAGAACTTTCTAACCCAAGTAGGAATTTCTGAACACCACTCATCTATAAGTAAGGGGTTTATAGTAATTGGAGCAATGGCGTTTGGTATAGGAATTATTCAGCTTATAACAGTACATTTAAAAAAAATCGCCCGATCAGATAAAGACAGTAAGTATAGTTTGATTTTATTAGCTTCGATGTTGATAACTTCTGTAGTTGGCATTTTAGAGTGGCGAGCGACTCTTTTGAATACTCAGCCAAATAAATATGAATTTTTAGCTAGGTTAATTAATGATGGCCTATTTGTTCCTCTTGGTTCGTCTATGTTTGCGCTACTTGCATTTTATATTGCAAGCGCATCATATAGGGCATTTAGAATAAAAAATTGGGAATCAGGTTTGTTAATGATAGCTGCTTTTTTAGTTGTATTAGGGCAAACATCGTTAGGTGCTTGGTTATTTAGCGACTTATCTGCGTTGCGCAATTGGTTGTTAACGGTTCCAAGTACTGCAACTTTTAGAGGAATAGCAATTGGTGCAAGTATTGCCTCATTAGTTTTATCAATTCGAATATGGTTATCACTAGGAGAACAAGATGGTCAGTGATAATCCTAACAGGAGTGCTCGAATAATATATGTTAGCTTGTTCTTGTTATTAATTTTTGCAATAAGCACAAATATCTCATTTGCTCCTGTTAGATTAAATTCAGCGGATAAAGCATTTGAAGTTGTAGAGCAGATATCTGGCGCAGATAATAAAGTTGCTCTAGTTGGGTTAGAGTATGGTCCGGGAACTCAAGCAGAAAATGATCCCCAAGCCAGGGCAGTGCTAGAGCATTTATTCAGAAAAAATATACCTGTCATAGTATTTACAACATATGCATTGGCCGAAAAATTTACAACGAATACACCTGAATCAATAGCTGCTCAGATTAATTCTGAAAGAGTATCAAAAAATCCTAACGATAATAATTTGATATTATATGGAAAAAACTGGATTAACTTAGGATATAGACCAGGAGGTTCTCTGTTCTTTCAAGCATTATCTCAAAGTAAGGACCTAGCAGTATATCTAGGTAAGGATTATAAAGGTCAGCCATTAAGTAGCTATCAAAGTTTTACAAATATTAAGTCGCTCAGTGATATTTCGATTATCGGGTATTTTTCAGGATTAGTAGGAATTTTGAATACATATATTCAGTTTCTTCAAGTAAATGGAGCTGTTCCAATAATGGTACATGGCTGCACGAGTATATCTATACCGGAGACTTTTATATTCCTTGAATCAGGTCAACTGAAAGGTTTATTAGAAGGCGTTGCAGGTGCTGCATGGTATTCTAAGTTATTACGCCAGAAATATGGCATTGAAACCCCAAGCTCAGCTGAATCTGCTAACAGCATACTAGGGATTGGGCAAATCTTTATTTTAATTTTGATTATTCTAGGAAACTTAGTTTCACTTAAAAATTACTTTTATAAAACAAGGATATCAAATGCTGCAAAGTGAGGTAATTATAATTCTACTTGCAGGTATTGCTACGCTGGGAATATTTTCCTTTTTAATAAAAGAAAATCCCATTTATAGAGTGTTTGAACATATTTTTGTAGGAATTGCGGCAGCATATATACCGTTAGTAACAATAAAAACTTTTCTTTACCCAGAAGTTATTCAACCATTAGTAACATCACCTACTGAAGGCATGAATTACTTACTAATATTGCCAATAACAATTGGATTACTTTACTACACTATTTATATCCCTCGTTTACAGTTTATCGCCCGAATGGTAATTGGATTAACGCTTGGAGCATCTGCTGGGCTTAGTTTTCAGGGATTTTTTGCAGAAGTTACTCCTCAAATTCAAAGTAGCTTAAAGCCTCTATTAACATTCGAATCGGTTTTATTTTTATCTATCTTAGTTGCGACTTTATATTATTTTTTCTTTACAGTAGAACGGCACGGTAAAATAGGAAGATTTACTGCAACCTACGCGCGCAGTTGGATGATGATATGTTTTGGGGCTTTTTTTGGATCAACTGTCACCGCAAGATTAGCTTTGTTGGTAGAGAGGTTACAATTCTTAACTCAAACTTGGTTTCCAGCAATTAAATCATATATTTCATCAATATTGATCTAAATAGAATGAACAACCTAAATCATTTAGATATTTCCGAAGCCAACCAGTTTTTATTGATGGACTGCGGAAGTACTACGACAAAAGCCTTACTTTTTTGCAAACTGGATTCTAAGTGGTCATTAAATTCAGTAGTAAATACTCCAACTACTGTAGAGGCGCCAAACAATGACGTCACTATTGGCGTTAATGATGCAATCGATCAAATGCGCAATGTCAGTAAAAATAAATTCTTGGGGCTAGATAAAATTCCATTTATAGCAACAAGCTCAGCGGGTGGAGGGCTGCAAATCGCGGTAATAGGACTTAGTGCCGAAATATCAACAAGTGCTGCATATA
>JBILET010000144.1:0-4576 GCA_044351935.1 Bdellovibrionota bacterium | reverse complement strand
TTCTGGGGCAATTGTATCATTAGTTTGCTCAGCAGATGATGAGCTTTCGTTTTCGGAAAAAGTAAAACAGCTACAGTCCGTTAAGCCAGATATGATTATCTTAGCAGGAGGTTTAGATAGTGCTTATCCACTTGCCGTAATAGAAACCATTGCTGTTATCAAAGAAGCCAAACTTCGCCCTCGTTATGGATCTGAAAATAAATTACCACTTTTGTACTGTGGGACAAGTAATTATTCTGAATTAGTAGAAAAAGAACTACACGATTTATATGAAGTGAATCATACTCCCAATCTGTTATCATTAGACTTTAATTCTTTAAATGATCGACAGCTGAAAGAATCTATCCAAAGTCTATTCCTTTCAACTGTAATGCATCATGCGCCAGGTTATTCAAAACTTTGTCAGATTGTTTCGCAGCCAATTATGCCAACCCCAATGGCTGTAACTAAAATTATTCAATCCTTGGCGGAATTGAATAATCAGTCAGTATTAGCAGTGGATATTGGAGGAGCCACTACAGATATATATTCGATACTCAAAGATCAGCAAAATATTGTTCAGCGTTCAGTTAGTGCAAATTTTGGGATGAGCTATTCTGCCGCATCTGTATTAAATGCTGCTGGAATATCTAATATTTGCAAATATTGTCCTGAAACAATTTCGCAGTTGGAAGTAGAAACCTACATTTGGAACAAAACCTTATATCCAACATCGGTTCCAACGGATCCTAAGCTAATAATAATTGAGCAAGCTTTATGTAGGTGTGCACTACAGCTTAGTTATAACGCGCACCGCAATGTATGTGGAGCCAGCTTTCCGGCTGATCCGACTTTTGATCTTTGTATTGCCTCAGGGGGTGTTCTTAGCCATGCTCCTGACTTAAACGAAGTACCTTGGATTATGGCCGATGGTTTTAATCTACTTGGTGTCTCGCAAGTAGCCGTTGATAAAATTTTTATGATGCCACACCTAGGTGCTTTATCTGATATAGATAAGAATCTTGCAAGTACTTTACTATTTCAAGAGTGTTTAGTGCCACTATGCTGGTTGCTAGGGGTGTATTCTTTGAAAAAATTAAGCAAAGGGGTACCACTTGCTAAAGTATATATAGAAGATGATTTGAAGGCACAAATTATCAGCGGTGCTCGCTCTGTGATACCTATGGAGGTTAAACAAAATCAAACAGTACTGGTAAAACCTTTATCAAGGCATGTTGATTGTGGCGCTGGAAAAGGAGTTGATTACAAATTTATTTTTAAATCTGAATCAAGTTTGCCATTTTATTTGGATGGATCCAGATGTTGCTAGTAGAGCGTACTATACCTTATGGAAGTCAAATCTTAGTCTCGAAAGGACAGTCAATTACATTTGATGATTCAATAGCTACCCAAACTAGAACAGGAGAACTTGTTAGGGTCCTAATAGCTGATCAATTAAAAGTTTCACCTGAAAAAATTATTAAATATTTAACAGTTTCAGTTGGGCAAAAAATATCTTCAGGGGATTTGCTAGCAAGTTTTAGTGCTTTTTGGGGGTTAGCTAATCAAAAAATTTACTCATTTTGCGATGGGATTGTTGAAAGAGTAGTCTTAGATGATGGTTCTATAGAAATTAGGACAGACCCAGAAGTAATTCAAACAAAAAGCTTTATATGTGGAACTGTTGAAATAATTACTCTACATAAAGTTTCTGTTGATATTGATGGGTTTGTCGTTGCAGGTACTGTAGGTTTTGGGCCTGAAGTCGTTGCAATTGCATCTTGTTTTAATACTCTACAATCGCAGGATAAAAAAGTAATTTTAATAGCGAAAAACAACGAAGAATTACAAGAGGTATTATCTAATGATCAATTAATCGGAAAAGTTGCTGGTGTTGTAATTTTTCAGATTTGTAACCAACTTACAAAGCAGATTGCATCATCAAAAAATCCGTTAGTTGAATCTAGCGATCAGTTGCCATTTAGTTTGGTGGTGTTGGATAGATTTGGTACAGAATCAATGCCTGATGAAACATACCAAAAGCTACTTAATACCTCCAATAAGCATATTACTTTGTTTCCTAAAACTCAGATACGCGCTGGTGGTGTTAGACCTTATATCGTTGTCTCGTAAACCAATCTATTATTTACAGTCGCCGCCTTTATATCCATTGATACACTGTCTTCCAAGACCACGTCGCAGACATAATCCATAGTTTTTCTGAGTATCAAAAACGGATACAGTCATTCGTCCTCCGCCTCTAAGATGTCTTGCAGCGATTGATATTCCATACATGCCATAATATTTTTTCATGGATTCGGTTGTTGATGAAACTAATCTCATTGCAGATGTTGAACCAGACCAAACTTGATAGCCGTGTTTATTGCCAAATGACACAACAGGAGCTAATAAAATCCAAGTTTTATATTTCCCATCACCAAATTTAACTGTAGCTGGTTGAGAACCACTGACTGCAGTTTCAACTAAATCTAAGCTAATTGTATAACCAGAAGCTTTTTGTGAAGCGCTTACTTTTGATAAATCAACACTTAGCACAACAACATATTTAGATTTAGGATTACATGCATTTTTAAAAACATGTGAGGTTGCAGTTAGTGTTGGCATAGTCGTAGATGATCCACCACCTGAATCACCAGAGCCTGTACCGCCACCGCTACCAGCACCAGGATCAACTTTACAATCATATCCGGCATCGTCTCTAAATATACCGTCACATAAATCTTGCTCTGATCTATGTGTACGCTGACATTTATCTTTAAATTCTTGAATCATTTGAGGTAAAAACTGCGTGCTTGCTTGCCCGTCGCAAATCATTCTATATCCACCAGGAGCATCGCCATTTGAACCTCCAACAACAGAAGCACCAACAACTACAGACCTTGTTAATTTGCCACCAGCAGCAGCAACTTCAAGAGTATGCATAGACTTTAACTTTCCAAGTGCACTTTCTAATGTTGATTTAGAAGAAACTCCCAGTGACTTCGCACTTAGTCTGGCGTTTTTGGGAGCAGTAAGATTTATATTCAATGTTGAAGCTGTTTTTTTTGTAGAAAATAAAACAAAATTGATTACTTTTGTTGACTCTTTGGGTGCGATCACTACATCAGATTTTTTGCCCACATTAACCGAAACCCAGCGTTGGGATGAGTCGGCATGACTAGTATTAGATAAAAGAGTTAGAACAGACGTTAGGGCTAACGTGCTGAAATAATTAAGTCTTTTGCTAAAATTCATAATAACCTGCAAAAATTAAACAATTCTTCTTGTATTATAATCGCTAAATCCAGGCAGTTTGTTTCTAGTTAAAGGTAGAAAAACACAAAAAATTTGTATCTTATATGCCACATAATGACGCGATTCTAGCAACTAATAATGTAAGTTTAATATGTACAAATGATTGGAATTAGAGCTTTACTAAAGTGCCATCTTATCCACCCAAAAAGATCAAGAAATGTATAATTTATCTTTCGAAACGCATAGTAACATTCTTGGAAAACAAATTACTTCAAAGTTTGTAATTGTACTTTTTTATGGGTTTTTAATTGTTTTCTATTTAAGTGATAATCTATCGATGAACATTAATTGTTTAATCTTCTAGGAACTTTAATAATGAGTATTCCAATTGTATTTATTCACAGAGGATGGGGTTCTCATTTAGAAGTAGTTTTAGAACAGGCAAAAAGATCAAATCCCAATACTAAAATTTATTTGATAACAGATAGTACTAACCCACTTCCAGATCAAATTATTAGAGTGAATCTGCTAGAAGTTTTTGAAGTTGCGTCACACTTGAATTCAATCTACGTTCATATAAGTGATCAAGCACAAAATTACGAACTATTCTGCATTCAGCGGTGGTTTGTTTTGCTTGAATTCATGACAAAGTTTCACTTTCAGCAAGCGTTTGCCCTTGATACAGATGTTCTTTTATTTGGAGATATTACTGCGCAGGCAGTCAACTATCATAACTGCCACTTTACGTTGTCAAGCGGTCATGGCTGTCATGTTGTTTATATCAATTCTATTCAGACATTAATTGACTTCTCTGTCCACGTCTCCAAAATATTTGAACTGGGCTATGAGAAATTAAATCAAGCTCTAATGATTCAACATTGGCTGGCTGTTAGCGGCATAGATAGGTTACATATCGCTTTAAACGATATGTGGTTATTTAGAAGCTTTGTTTCTGATCAAAAATATCTGGTTGGAGATACTAGGATACCTATCAGTGGTTCTGTTTTTGATTCATGTTTGAGTAGAAGTGATGGCTTTGAGATGGAAGATGGTATCAAAAAAATATTCTGGAGAAATAAACTGCCCTTTGGAATACTCGAATCAAGTAAAGAATTTATAAAATTTAATTCACTACATTTTCAAGGTGCACAAAAAGAATTAATTATTCCGTGGTCAAAGTTTTTTATGTAATTAACTATCGCGAGTGTTCAAGAATCTTTTGTATGCGATTGAATTTGCTCAGTGTAATTAATGTCTTTTGTTTCAATAGTTGAAGATTCAGCCAGAGCAATTTCAATTTCACGAGCAATATTTAGTGTCTTTTCGATGGTGTTATTTATTG
>JBILET010000056.1:0-7985 GCA_044351935.1 Bdellovibrionota bacterium | reverse complement strand
AACATTCTTATAGTAGGCCTTTTGATTCTTATGACTGCATTGTGGCTTTATAACTCCAATGCATGGGAGGTCCCAGCTTTAGGTTTGATTGTTGGTTTTTCAATTATAACATCTGTTTGCTCTAATGAAGCTTTAACAAAACTTAAAGATACTATTCAAACTAAAATAAGTTTTAATTTGAATAGCATATACTCAATCATATTATTACTAATTTTAATTGCATCATTATTTTGGTCTGCTAAATCAATTTCCTCTGGCAACGATCCGTTTAGGTTAGTTAGCTCTGCAATTCCTGTCACCTCTACTAAGGAATTCATGATGCACTGGGGGTTATTTATGGCCCTTTTAATTCCTTCATTTTTACTTCGTTTAGAATCAAAAACTGAACAATTTGTTTATGCACTAGGATTTGCTGCAAGTTTGCTATCTTCTGTTGCATTACCATTGATAGTTATTCTTCTTGTAATGCAAGGACATTTTGCATTTAGTCGTAAATCTAATTCATCGAATGATTTTTTCATTAACATACTTGGCTTAACAGCTTTAGGATTGCTGTTTCTTCCCGAAGTATTTTATCTAGATGACCCATATGGCGGCGAAAATGAGCGAATGAATACAATATTCAAAGCGTATTCTTTAAACTGGGGACTATTGGGGTGCTTTACTGCAATTATTTCTGGCCAACAACTTTTTAAGTGTATTACAGATCAAGAGCTTTTAAAATTTGCAAAGCCGTTAGCAATTGTAATTTTTTCTGCACTACTTCTTCCATTTTTTATTTCGACTGTCAAAGAAAGAAAAAGTAACAACTATTTAGTTAAACCAATTGCTCAAGGATTAAGTATGATTGACGCACAGTATCCTGGTGCAGCGGAAGCTATCAAGCAATTTGCAAGACTACCAGATGGGGTTACTTTAGAATCGCAGGGTAATCCTTACTCTATGACAACTCATGTTGCTACTTTATCAGCTAAAAGAAGTTATTTAGGGTGGATAAATCACGTTGATTTGCTTACTAGAAATTACTCCGAAACCAAACGTAGAGCTGACATAGCATCACAGATCTATAACGCTTCTAACTGTACTCAAGCTCTTAACTTAATGAATCAAGAAAAAATTAAATATGTCGTTGTTGGCCCTCTTGAAAGAGAAAGGTTTGGAGAATCATTTAGAATACTAGATGGGTGTTTAAATTCCTTGATTCAAAGCCAAGGATATACAATTTTATCGGCCAATTAAGCTACTATTGGCCATCTAACACGCCCTTCTTCGTCAAAAGATGCTTTGCAATTTGCATCTTCACCTTTTACGAACTTTCTTAATAAGCGCGCCAGCTGAACAAGGTGTTTTTTGGCGTCATTAAGTAATACTTTAATAGCGGCGGAGTTTCCGTCATCACCCCAAACAGCATTAGTATCTGTCATTACGCGACGACGTATATGGCGTTCTACGTCTCGGAAAAGTTCATAGTGAAAAACTATGTCTAATTTGGTTTCTGTATCACGTAGGTTTAAGATTTTTTGCATTTCGCGAAGGTTAACACCTGCTGCATAAATTCTAGCTTTCATTTTATATTCGCCAGTAGCATGCTCGCCATCTATTGGGACTTGCGTTAAGTCATCTACATTTGAATTAAAAGTTTTTATAAGTCTACTTAGCCATGCAAGTGCTGGTTGATTTCTAATTAAATCATCTACAGTTAAATTTTGACTTAATCGCTCTATCACAACTAATGGATCATGAGGTTCGCGCAGAGCAATATTTGGAATATTTTCACCTCGAGTTAGAATAACATCTGGCAACTCAAGTATGACGTCCAAACAAGATAGAAGCCTTAGAAGCTCTTGTTCAGTAATGTTCGCTAAATAAATTCTTAAGCTTTCCTTTTCAAACGACCCATAACCCGGATCCACAACATGGCCAAAGATGTCTCGTAGAAGTCTTCTGGCAACTGATAGGTTTTTTGCCTGAGAAAATATACCTAATAAAGCAGGCGACTGGTCTACACTATTTGGTACTAAACATATTAAATCCTGATGTTTTTCGAGCCAGCCCAAAACTAGTCTAAACTTTCGGTAACTTTCTTGCTCCTTATCGCTTGTAGCAAGATATTCATTAGCTACAAATGAAGTAAGCCAACGATTGTAGTTAGAATGATTCAAGGAATATTTAGCTAAAATTTCGCCAAGATCTAACATATCAACGATTGCTGGCGAAAAAGACATAAAACAACATCCAACAGGTAGTCCGAATGCTCCATGAAAAGATCCAAGGACCCCAGTAAAAGATATTCTAAATCTTCCAGTATCCGGACTTAATAACTTTGAATAATGTCGTGCCCCAACAGACGAACTTAAATCACAAACAAGATGGTAATCCCGACCCATTAAAAGGTCTTTTTCGGATAATGCTTTTACTAAATGATCCGGATGCACATCCGCTGTTGTTGTGGATTTATGTGGAACCATTAAAACTAAGTGGCTTACAGGGGATTTTCCAGAACTACCACTTTCTATTTTTGATGCTGTGAATATGTCTACTAGTTTATTAGTAACATAACTCAGTTGAGAGTTTTCGGCAGTTGTCCAAGGGATTCTTATTGCAGAAATATCTACGTTCTGACTTTTGAAGATCTTTAAAATAGTATCAGCGTAAGGGTCTCCGTGAATAATCGTAACTTTTACTTGCTTGGATTTTAATGAGCATTGTTTAGCTAAGGTCAATATTGCTTGGCGAATTGATCCGAGAAAATTTACAGTATAATCCGATGGTATTCCCACTAGATTCTTAATTTTTGAGGAGGCTTCCGAATCAACACTACTAATATTGTCAGATAGAAATTGTGATTGAATTAGGGGTATAAATTTTGCGGGAGTCACTCCTGCATACACAGGTTGTAATCTATTTGAATTCGACTCTTCCAGCTCAGCAATGTCTTTAATTGAGAGCAAATACTTACAAATAGCAACTGATGAAATCGTAGCTGAACATTCAGAGTTAAAAAATGGCCACATCTGCCACATAGATAAAATATTACCTACCGAGCAAGATGACTTAGCCTTTCGTATGTCTTGGGTGCTAATTACCAATATTTTACATGCTTCAGCTGCGGGTACCTGTGCACAATCGACGATATAGATTTTATCTAATTCAGCTACGTCCCCATTTAACGCTTGATCGAATGAAACACTCTGAACAGAAGTTGTTAAATTATTTGATTTTAAAATCTCATTAACATCTGCTGACGCTTCTAAAACAAAAGAATATTGATCGTCTGATAGTTTAAACTTTTCATGCAAAAGAGCATGCAGAGCTAAATTAATTTTTTGAGTTGATGCCGATTTGGAAGGGGCTCTACAAAGTGAAATTGAACTTCTTTTTGCAAATAACTGATTATAATCAATAGGTGGGTTCAAATATTTTGGTGTTCTTCGTGGGACTCGAAACGAAAAAAGTTCTTTTCGACTAGAAGATGTTCCATATTTTTCAACCAACTGTAACCGGGTATCAGCAAACTGCCGATTGCCTAAACAGATCCAGTTCCAATACTCTGCACTACCAAAACAACTTTTCTCGGGAACATTAATAGAAATTCCATTTTTACCATGCAAAGAAAGAATGCTTCTTTCAAAGGAAGATTTTCGCTTTTTTATTCCAGTAACTTGTTCTGGTGCGTTATATCTACTTCCTGGATTACTAAGTTCAAATATTACGCGAATATGAGGATCAATCCCACCACCTATACCGTAACCTGGATGCATGTGACCATACACAACCGCATCAAAACCATCTTCGGTGACAAAACTACTTAAATATTTTGAGTAGGAATTTGCCAAAGAGTCGTAGGCTTTAGATCGTTCTGACTTATCCTCAGAATTTACTCTGATATTGATGTCAGTTGATTCTGTTACTCCTCCCATTCTTCTAGCTAATTCGCGAGAAC
The DNA here is from genome assembly GCA_044351935.1 of Bdellovibrionota bacterium. Taxonomy (GTDB): domain Bacteria; phylum Bdellovibrionota_C; class UBA2361; order UBA2361; family JBIKWN01; genus JBIKWN01. The sequence continues at coordinate 4,042 of JBILET010000056.1, read as the reverse complement.
TATAAGGAACGGCATGCCTAACTTTATCAAGTAATACTAATTCAGAATCACTTAAGTAAAATATTTTGCTGTAAGGCTTATCAGAGGATTTAACAGTAATACAATCGTCATCATCAAAATTTATGTCATCAGAATTTTTAATATCGCCTAATAGAGCACGCATAACTGGCCCTACTAACGCATCGTCGCTGCCAATTGGTTGACTAGAATTGAATGTTACAAATAAGCCAAACTCGTTTTGTTCGTTTAATTTAATTAATTTATCTAAAAAATCAGATCCGTGTTTATCTTGTGCAAGTATCAAGCCTTTAGTGCTTAATAATTCTATTCCTGTAACAACTTCTTTTGTTACGTCAGTATTATCTTGGCAAAATGGTCGCAGTAACTCCTGAACACTAAACAAATCTCTCCAACGCTTAGAGCTTTCGTCGGTAGATTTTCCAACTGGGATAAACAGACCATGTTCGTATTTTGGAAAAACGGATACTTCAAATTCGGCTTGTACTACCAATCCTGCACATCCATTAAGTCCTACTAGATTTTTTGCATCTTCACCTTCAACACATGATTCAACACCATCAGCATTTATCAACCACACGCGACGGATATCATGTGCAGCATTAGTTCGGTTTCCTCCTTGAGCGCCTGTAGAAATTATTCCTCCAAGCTGAGCCTCACCCATGCTTGTTGGATCGGGCATAATGCGGAAGTACGCATTTGTCGAATCTAGTACTTTGTTAAGTTGTTCATTGATTTCGCTAACAGTAACCGCTGCATGTGCAATGACTCTATGTTTTTGGCCTGCAATCTTAGATTTAAGAACAACTATCGATTTATCCTCTGAGTAAATTTCTGTAAAAGCTTTGTCTGAAGACGTGGCCTGCACAACGTGGGACCTTTGTAGATAAACTCCCACAACACCTTTTAGACCCACTCTTAGAGCATGCGTGTGGACCTCAAATAGCCCTATTGCGCTAGTTTTAGCTCCGATTGGAAGGATTCCCTGGTCATTTTTTGAGCAAAAATCTACTAGCTTCTTGGCCTCTAGCGCGTCCTGTACGACAACTTTAAAGAAGGTCTCAATCATCCTTCCTGTGTCATCAATCTCGAAAATATCGTTTATAGCCTGGTCAGTCCCAAAAGATTTTACCCGTAGTCCTAACGATATAGCTTGGGAAGCTAGTTCTTTACGAGTTTTTCTAAACTCAGAAACTACTGCTAGATTTATTTTTCTTTGTTCGGCACTAAACTTCTGTACGATCTGACTTGCCGCCATAATTGGCGATATTTGCCCTAATTTTTCGATCATACACTCTTGTTACTATTCTTTCTCTAGATAGGTTACGTTAGAAAATCCGTTACCACCCCACGTTCTTAAATTAAAAGACATGGCTAAAAATCTACGCAACGTCATCTGACTAAATTCAGGCACCCACCATCCTCTAAGCGGAAGTTTGGCTTGTTTAAAACCAGCTGGGATTGGATCTTTTTCGTCTTGAAAAATATATTTAAAATTAACTTTCTCTTCTTGAGTAGCAGAGAACTTATATGTCGGTAAATCTCTAAAATACCAAGTAAGAGGCCACACTCCATCTCCTGTAACTAGTACAGATGGTTTCATACCTTCAGGAGCATTTAAAATCTCGGTACGGATTTTTTTAGCAACTTCAAGAGTCTGATAAGTTGTGTGAACTTGAGTAATATAACCAAGCTCGCGGAATTTATGTTCGTAATTTGCTAAGTAAGCCATACGAATCATAAATACAGAGCAAATAACCAACCCCACTACTGCGGCATTGCTATGAACAAATAATTCAAACTTACGATCAATATGATCAAGAGCAATTGCTATTAACCCAATAATTAATAAGATCTGATGATTATTAATTACAAACGACAGTTCAAACGCGCGTCCTGGGAATAGCATGTTATATCTTGCAATATCTTCTACAACAAAAGTTATTGCTAAAATTAGTATTATCCACCCAAAAAATCCGATAAACCGACCTAATGATACTTTATCAAACAAACTTGATAAGTTTCCTTTATCAAACTCGGATTGAAAATACGCAGCTAAATACATCCAACCAGCAATCAGTGGATAACTTGATAACCAAGGAACTTTTTCGCCCAAATAAGAATAAGTAAAAAAACCTGCGCTAAATAAGTATGCAAATGCAGCAAGATTCCATTCTCGTTTTAGCCAGTGGCTAAGTGTTAACAAAATAGGATTAACAACAAGGATTATAATACCTACAATATCAAACCAATCTTTAGCTTTAAATTTTTTCCAAAGTGCAAAACTTGGTTCAAGCCATGCTTGATCAACTGCAGGTTTATTAAATAAACCAACAATAATCGCAATTATTACCGTTGCTATCGCACCAATCTTAATAAGTGAGTTACTTTTTCTATAAAAGTATACAGCTTGATAAATAGCTAAAAGAATAAATAGTACTTCGTACCAAGCAAGCTGATAGAAGTGAAAAAGAAATGGTCCCTTAATTCGTTCAATATTATGTTTTTCAAGCCAGTAAGTTATACCCTTATAATATAAACCATCAATAATCCCCTCAGAGTACCTAAATCCAGCCGAAAATAAGTAACAAAAAAGAAAAGCTGCGACCGCAAAAGATGCAAAAAACTGAATTCGATACGTCGCGATATGGGCAAAAAGTTTAACAACTAAACTACTTTGGTCGGTTAGATTTTGCTTCCAATTGTTTCTTAAGCAATCAATTAAAAGAAAAATTCCACCTAAAGCAGCCGCAAGATCCATGTATATTCTGTTTTGCACTACATAGGCCGTACCTTCTTTAACCATTCCAATGTGGAGTAACATAACCACAGCAAAAGGAATTGGAGCTAGAAAACTTAGAGGCAATGGTTCTTTATTTTTATCCAAGACACGTTTTGCAAACCACTCTGCAACAAAGTAAAACCAAAACATAGCCATTGTTACGTAAGAGTTCTCTTTTGATGTATATTGAAATACGACCCCAAGTAGAACCCAGAAGGACTTTAAGTTTGGACTAGCTTTAAGCACTCCGTATAGCATCATTGCCATACCAGCGATTACAAAAATGTCTTCTCGAACAAATCTTGACCAATAAATCATTGTCGGAGAAAACGACATAAATGCCACTAGAATTAGAAATACGTAATCACCAAGGTATTTCTTAAATAAAAATGGCAAAGCAAGAATAGCAGTTCCAAAGAAAGCAATTAATGCTCTGGCAGACCATTCAGAGTCCCCTATAGTTTCATAAACAAATCTAAGTAAGTTATAAAGCAATGGCCCATGATACTCTGGGTTATACTTATAATAGTTGTCATTAGGCCAATCAAAAAAGTATCGACCAAACATTACATGAATTGATTCATCATGATGTAAGGGACGAAGACCTAAATCTGTCCACCTAAACAGAATACCAATAATCAAAAATGCAATTGCAACCCAAAATACAACCCTATCAGAATCTCTATCAGACTTTGCAAACATTAAAGTTTTTACCCAGATTAAATATTAGAGCCAATTTAAAATATTATTCTTGATGCCAGATGCCGTGAAGCCAAATTTTTCTGCCAACAACTCACCAGGCGCGGATGCACCAAAATGATTAATTCCTATGAGTAATGCGTCGCTTCCAACTATGCGCTCCCATCCAATAGTCGTTCCAGCTTCAACCGAAACTCGCTTGGACTTAGCGGGAATCAAATCATCACGGAATTTCGCAGGCTGCTCCATAAACAACTCTACGCAAGGCATCGAAACTACTCTTACTCCGATTGATTTTTCTTGCTCGATTGCTTTAGCAGCTTCTACTGATGCAGCAACTTCAGAACCAGTTGCAACAATCACAAGATCAGACGATTTGCCTTGATAAACTACATATGCTCCTTTGCTAATTTCATCAGCACTCCAGTTAGCGGGTCTTTCAAGTGCAGGTAAATTCTGTCTAGAAAACAACAGGCAGCTTGGTCTTGATTTAAGGTTTAAAGCTAACCAATAGCTCATTGCTACTTCTATTCCATCTGCTGG
>JBILET010000055.1:0-7988 GCA_044351935.1 Bdellovibrionota bacterium | reverse complement strand
AATATTGATATGATCTAAATAGAGCAAATCCAAACGGAGTACCCGAGTACCAAAAATCAAAAGGATTTCTTCCGTTGTCAAATGCAGTATCTAAGTACTTCAACACTGATAAATGAAACGTTCCATCGCTGTAATGTATTTCTGGATAGTACAATTCATAATGCATCCCCCAAGCTGCAAAAATAGATACAAAAAGCAGTGGGATCAGATGAGAGTATTTTAACAAATTAGAATTGAGCACTTTATTTTTCCTGAAGTAAGTACATCAAGTCTTTAAATTCGGGAGCATTAGGAAAGTGTTTTAAAGCTTCAACTAAATCTTGTTTTGCTAGTTGAATTTTTTTGTTCTGAATATGAAGCCCGATTAAATTGCCCCAATACATAGGCGACCCCGGACCAAATCTAAAACCTGCTCGGTAGTTCATTTCGGCCTGTTGAGCGTTGTTTTTAATTTGATACAAAACTGCAAGATTAAAGTGAGCGTATTGATTAAGGGAGCCAGCCGAAGTAGTCAGTTGCTCGTAAGATTTAATGGCATCGTCATATAAACCACGACGCTGCAATGATAATCCTTTTATCATCAACGCTTTTGGATTGTCTTTTTCTAGTTTTAATACTTCATCAATAAGTTTTGTTGCGTTAGCAAGTTTTGTTGTATCAGATGTGCCTGATGCGATTATTTGATCTGCCTCTATTAATTTGTACGAACCATCCTTTGGTAAGTTTGCATAGTAGGATCCTAGAAAACTTCCAATGAGTAAAACACTAGAAATAATAAATAAAGAGTATCGATTCATGCATCTAAGATAGACTTAGATGCGATATGACGCTACCCATTTTAAAGGCTTTCGAATTTTGCTAGTTCTGCTGCAAAGTGCCTTTTATAGTCTTGAATACCAGCGTTTATGACTTTTTTGGCTTCACTTGATCCGTATACTTCGGCAATGAAAATATCTTTTTTCTTCGCCTGGTCTTCGGACTTAGACGTCGGAAGATCTTTATATGTCAGAAAATAGTGTTGAAGTCTGTCTATTAACTTATCAGGACACTCAGAAATATCTTTATACTCACCAAAAATTGCATCGTTATGAAGAACAGCAATTATTTTATCGTCAGCTTCTCCGCGATCGATCAATCTTATTCCGCCTATTGGACGAACCCTCATAAGAATAGCACCTCGAGTGATCGGCCTTTCAGTTAAAACACATATATCGATAGGGTCTCCATCACCTTTTAGGGCAGTTGGCCCAACAACTTTTTGGGCAAGAGACGCTACATCTTCTGCAGCATAAGTTTGCGGTATAAATCCGTACAAAGTTGGACATTGTGACGAATATAATAGAGGTCTATCAACAAATATATGGCCACTTGGCTTATGGACCTCGTACTTAATTACATCTGTGGGTAGAATTTCGATAAAAGCATAAATTAAATCTGGGGCGTTTTCTCCCACGCTTATTCCGTGCCAGGGATGTGCTCTGTAAATTGAAGAAGTCATATTGAACAGGTAATGATTGTAGTTTTTTTCTTTTAGATATATTAACACACCATGATAAAAGTTGAAAACTTGAGCAAGACATTTACAGTGCTGAAGAAAGATCCAGGAATAAGCGGAGCTCTGAAAGCGTTATTCAAACGTGAATATCAAACCAAACATGCTCTAAATAATGTTAGTTTACAAATTCAACCCGGAGAAATGGTTGGATTAGTTGGTGCCAATGGAGCAGGCAAAACAACTTTAGTAAAAATACTCGCAGGGATTATTCATCCATCATCAGGAACAGCAACTGTACTTAATTTTAATCCTTGGGAAAGAAAAAACGAATTTAGAAAACAAATCGGTCTTTTGATGGGGCAAAAAGCTCAACTTTGGTGGGATCTTCCAGCGGCGGATTGTTTTACTTTATTAAAAGAAATTTACGATATCCCAAATGATGTATTTACAGCGATGCGAGATGAACTTTCAAGACGACTTGATGTTCTGGATTTAATGCAAACTCCTGTAAGACGTCTAAGTCTTGGTGAAAGAATGAAGATGGAGCTAATTGCAGTACTACTACATCAACCAAAAGTTGTGTTTTTGGATGAGCCAACATTAGGACTAGATATTACATCGCAAAAAGCTATCAGAAAGTTTTTGCTTGAGTATTCATCCTTATATAAACCAGCTATTCTTATTACTTCTCATTATATGCAAGACATAGAAGAGCTATGCTCAAGGGTATTAATAATCCGAGAAGGAAACTTAGTGCACGATGGTTCGCTACAACAGGTGCGACAAATGTTTGGCAACTTCAAGCGAATTATGTTTCATCTGGATGACTCAAAGTTAAATGACTCTATCACTAAAGATTTTATTTTATCCAAGATTCCTGAAGCTACCATAAATAATTTTTCTGTGGATTCCAACTTAATCACTTTTAAAGTTGATAGATCAGCGGTTACAACAATTGTTACCAAAATTATGGCAATGTGTGATGTTCGTGATGTTACAATCGAAGAAGAAGACATTGCAGATATAGTTGAAACAATTATGTTAAAGCGCGGCCATAGTCCAGTGCAAAACTCTGTGGAGTCCGCCAATGTGGCATAAAGCTGTATTGTCAATGGAGCTTCAGCGCCGAACTATATACGGCGTTGATTTTTGGATACGGATGCTTGTGCCCCCAATTATCCAAGTACTTGTTGCATATTTTCTTTGGGACGCTATTTATTCACAAGGTGACACCGGCAGATTAATTGGTGGATATACATTTAATCAAATGATGCTGTATTACGTTGTTGCTGCAACTTTATATCAATTAGTTCAGCCTGATGTTGGTATAGTCCTACGAGAAATCTACGATGGAACACTTACTAAGTTTTTATTTTATCCAGTAGAATTTTTTCAATTCAAATTTATGAGCCACGTTGCTCATATGATGACAGTAATAATTCAACTTATATTTGGGCTTGGAGTATATTGGGCAATATTTGGAAGCCAAGGATTCCAAAATATTACTTTGGTGACAACATTATTAGCGATATTTGTAGCAGTATTATCTGGATATTTATTTTTCATGTGCGCAGCTTGTATCGAAACTTTAGGGTTTTGGGTTGAAGCTGTTTGGGGATTGGTTCTTATGTTGCAGTTTGTAACAAACCTGTTAGGTGGAAAACTTTTACCGTTGTCTGTTTTTCCTGAATGGCTTCAATCAGCGATACAGTGGCTACCTTTTCCGTACATGGTTAGTTTCCCTGCAAGATTATTTTTAAATGAACTCAATTTTGATCAGATCGTATTTGGTTTATTTATGACTATATTGTGGTGTGTGCTTGCTACATTTTTTGCAAAAACGCTTTGGAAGTATGGTTCATATAACTATTCAGGGACGGGGATGTAGTATGTTTAGGAATATTAGAAGATACCTTCGTCTTTATTGGCAGTTTGTTTCTTTTTCGTTTGGTAAAGCTGCAGCGTACCGCTTTGATTTTTGGTGCCGAATATTAATGGACATAGCTTATTATGCTGTTGCCATAGGATTTTTTAAGATTTTATTCCTAACTACAGCAACGCTAGGCGGATGGACTCAAGAACAAATTATGGTTTTTGTTGGAGCAAACCTAGTACTAGATGCAGTTCAGATGACAGTTATATCTGGAAATATATGGGAGCTTCCTTCAACAATTAACAAGGGTAATCTTGATAACTACTTAACTAAACCTGTATCAACTTTGTTTTTTTTGTGTTTTCACGAAGTGGCAGTAGGATCGATAGTAAACCTATTAATCGCAGTAGGTTTTTTTTGGTGGGCACTCGAGTCGTATCCCGTGTCGTTTTCGGTATGGCAGTTTTTAAGTTTTATGTTTTTTCTAGGAGTAGGTTTTCTAATTTATTTTGCAATGCGTCTGATTGTGGCATTGCCTGTTTTTTGGACTCAAACACCATACGGTTTAGAAAGAATTTTTTATTCAATGATGCCTCTAATGGAGCGACCAGATTTGATATTTAGAGGTCCATTAAGAATATTAATATTAACGATCATTCCATTTGGGTTGGTAGTATCGTTTCCTGCTAGGATATTTTTTGACGGCTTAACATTTAATATCGCTCTACACATGATAGCTGTATTAGCAATTATGTGGTCGATTGTTTTTTGGATCTGGAACAAGGGCGTTAAAGATTACGCATCTGCCTCAAGTTAAAAATTCTAATCTTTAGTGTTCTGTCTTTTAATTACTTTTGCTTGTAATGATTTACTTCGCGGCAATTTAACTTTTACAGTCGTTATTTTAGGCTTTGAATCGGCTAGTTTTTCATCAAGAAGAACAAAATATCTATCCCATGCATATTTACTTTCGAGTAATAAGTTTGCTGCTGCATCTTTAAGATGTTTTGCATATTTTGTAACGTGTTGATGATCGTATAGTTGCTCAACTTTTATTTTTACTTCTGTCATTAGGCGGTTAATAAGTAATCTTAATGATTCATCAATCATTCGCTCATGCGCTTTTATCTTTACTGTTTGAGCAATTTTTGTAATTTCTCGAAGTTGTTCGACAGAACATGGATATAAAAGAAAAGCATCTGCACCCATGGCGACACATTGAGCAATTATCGCTCCGTCACGGTCGGTAGATGCATTACAAACCATTACAAAAGACTTTGCCCTATATTTATCATCTTGACGAATTAAGCGCATAAATTTGTCGATAGAATCAAGCGAGAAACCAAGCGAGATAAAAAATACATCTATGTTTTTATATTTTCTAAGTAAGTTTTCCGCATCGGAAAATGTGTTTGCAATGAATACATCTTTGCATACTAAATGTTTATATTGCTGATCGTTATCGAATAAGCCTTTTAGTGTAGCTCGTGTCTCGTGTATCGAGTCTATAATAAGTGCATTAATTAAATTTTTAGAGTCCATAGCTCGACGATTTACTCGGCCGTTTAAGGCAAATCTTTTTCATTGATAAATTTTTTAATTTCATCTTTTGTTGGAATAGGGCACTGCTCATATTTGCCAAAAATCTTATATCTAGTTTTTGCCACTATATCATAAAAGAAATCACCAATTACTGTTGGGACAAGTTGCATAAGCATAGCTATAACTTTCCATACTCCTCCAAGTGTAGTTAGTACGCAAATAACTGCTTTAAATTTACTGGATATCAATCCATTTTTTACAACAACAACTGTAGATAGGTCTGATAATTCAGAGTTATAGGACATTAATATCTTTTGTCCTTCGGTTGATTGGATTGGAGCAACTTTAATTTTATTATTTTTATCGAATTTAAATATAAATTTAACAAACCCATTACAAAGAGCACAAACGCCGTCAAACAGTACAAAGGTATAACTTGATTCTAGGGTAGATTTATTCACAAAAAATATCTTTACTAAATTGTAAACAAATCAACTGATTTCGGCTAGTTGCGCGGTTTTTCGAAAGTTTCGATGGATTCAATATTTTATGGTAGAATTTGTGGTTCTAAATCGAGCAGGATTGTATCATTAGATTTTATTATGTCAGAAGCCCTTCACATCCAAGGTGGTGTACCACTAACTGGGACAATAGTTATAAGTGGCGCTAAGAACGCAGCGTTACCACTTTTGATTTCTTCACTATTAACAGATCAGCCGTGTACTTTTCACCGTGTTCCACTTTTAGAGGATATAAGATTCTTACTGCAACTTTTTGAGCAATTAGGAGCCAATACAACTTTTAAAGGAAATAGCGCTACAATCAAAGCTTCTAAAATTGTTAGTACTCAAGCCAGCTATTCCTTAGTTAAAGCGTTGCGCGCAAGTTTCTGGGTTCTTGCTCCGTTGCTAGCGCGTGAAGGTTCAGCTCAAGTTGCTCTTCCTGGTGGTGACGCAATTGGAGCTCGTCCAGTGGATATTCACTTAGAAGCCCTTAAACAAATGGGAGCAGACATTAGTTTAAAAGCAGGTATTGTTTACGCCACTGCTCCAAAGGGTGGATTAAAACCTGCACATATAAAATTTAGATTTCCATCAGTTGGTGCAACTCATCAGATTCTAATGGCAGCAAGTCTTGTTGAGGGAACCACTATCATAGAAGGTGCAGCCAAAGAACCAGAAGTAATAGCAGTTGCTGAGTGCTTATCCAAAATGGGTGCACACATTGAAGGTGCTGGTAGTTCAAAAATTATTATTAATGGAAAAAAATCATTAAATGGTGTTGAGCTAACAGTTATAGGTGATCGAATCGAAGCTGGAACATACCTTTTAGCCGCAGCCGCAACTGGTGGCAATGTTACTCTTGAAGGAATTGATCCTTTATTTTTTGGATCATTTTTAGATGTAGTGCATTCACTTGGTGTAGAAATAAGCACTAATGCAGAAACTGTAAGAGTAAATGCTCCTAATCGATTAAAACCAGTATCGGTTAAAACAGCGCCATTTCCTGATTTTGCAACCGATCTGCAAGCTCCTTTAATGGCAGCACTGGCTGTAGCTGATGGAGTTAGCACAATAGAAGAGCATATGTTTGAAGGTAGATTTGGTCACGTAAGTGAATTATGTCGAATGGGAGCTTCTATACAAGTTCAAGAACATACGGCAACTATAATTGGTGTTCCTAAATTAAGTGCGGCTCCTGTTGATGGGTTGGATATTCGTGCCGCTGCGGCATTGGTAATCGCTGGTTTAGTTGCAGAAGGCACAACAGCAATTAGTGATATTTCTCATCTTAGAAGAGGATACGAAAACTTTATTAATAAGTTTAAAAACGTTGGTGGAAAACTTTGGGTTCAAGTAAAAGACCCAGATGATTTTATGTTTAGTGGTTGTTGATGTTACAGCAAGGCTTAGATCTAGTACCAAGATTACCTTATGCGCCAGAAAAATTTGTGGTGCACGCTGGTGTGGTCCAAGCTGTTGATTCATTTAAAAGTGCTCTTAGTGAAGTTGGATTTGCTTCTCGTTTTATTACAGGCGAAGCACGCAGCGGAAAAACTCACTTAACAATTTGGCTTCAAGGTCATATTCGCAACTGTAATTTTATTCCTTCATATGTTGATGGAGCCTCGTTTGAAAGTTGGTTAAAAACAGAGGGTATTACTCGTAAGTGGACTGATCACGATGTAGTAGTCGTAGATGATATTGATCTGTATCTTAAAAAGATTACTCCTGGGCACTCGGGAGCATTCGTTGATTTTTATGAAATGCTTCGCAGATGTGGCGCTAAGTTTTTCTTTGTATCAAAATTATCTATAGATGATTTGCCATGTGATGCGCACGTTAAAAGTCGCCTCAACGCTAGTTTTGCCTGTACACTTGGTAATCCCGAAGTAGAGGATTTGCCGTTATTAGTTGATGCAATGGCATGGCAGAGGGGAATAAAGTTAAAAGAGCGTCAGAATGCATTTATCGACAGAAGAGTTAAGCGAGAAATAACATCTATCGAAAATTATCTATCTAGGCTGCTCCATTTATCCAGGCTTTTTGGGGCAAAAGTCGGTTTTGGATTGCTTCATGATGCCGCTTAATAGGGTTTTTGCGGCTTTGATTATTTTCCCCTTTTTGAAGTAGGATTGACCAATTATTTGATGTCTATTGGATTCTTGTGAACTAAATTATGACTAAAAGAAAAGTAGTAATAACAGGGATGGGTTCGGTTTCACCTTTAGGTGTAACGGTTGATGAATGTTGGAAAGCTGCTGTTGCAGGGGAGTCAGGAATTGCTCCTATAACTCGGTTTGATGTGTCACAGTTTGCAACCCGAATCGGGGGTGAGGTTAAAAACTTTGATCCTGTTCAATACGTAGAATCAAAAGAAGTAAAAAAACTAGATCTGTTTTCGCAATTTGCTTTGGCAGCATCTGTTGAAGCTTGGCAGTCAGCTAATCTAGGAAGCCACAATTATGCCAAGCATAAAATGGGTTGTATTCTTGGCATCGGAGTTGGTGGACTTGGTACTCTAGAAAAATATTATGGAGCATACCTTGAAGGTGGCCCAAGAAAAATTTCTCCTTTC
>JBILET010000012.1:0-12701 GCA_044351935.1 Bdellovibrionota bacterium | reverse complement strand
CTGATACTAAAAAACGGAACACCTGCTTCTCCGGCAATGGCTTTTGCCATTAAAGTTTTTCCTGTTCCAGGAGAACCCACTAACAGTACTCCTTTAGGAATACGTCCACCTAGTTTTGTGAATTTTTTTGGATCTTTTAAGAATTCGATTATCTCTTCTAACTCAGCTCGCGCTTCGTCGATTCCTGCCACATCTGCAAAAGTAACTTTATTGTGACTTTCAGTTAAAAGTTTTGCTCGACTTTTTCCAAAGCTCATTCCCTTGCCTGCACCAGCTTGCATTTGACGCATCAAGAAAAACCAAAGACCAACTAAAATTAAAATAGGAAGAGCATTTGCTAGTATTAAAAGGTACCAAGGCTGGCCTTTGTCTTCTTCGACCTTGATGCTAACTTTTTTATCTCGCAACTGACCGATTAATCCTTCATCCGATTTTGGACTTATCGTTCTAAGCACTCCTCCTTTGTTTACTCGTTCCCAAGTAATTACATCACCTTGAATAGTGACTGATTTAACTTTGTTATCATCAACTTCAGTTAAAAAATCTGAATAAGGAATATCCTTTTGTGCTATTTGGTTTTTATCCATTGCCGAAAAAAGCGACAACAATAAAAGCCCTAAAACAATCCAACCAAGAGTGCTACGAGAGAAAATATTCAAGATAAACCTCGATAATTACTAATAAAAAACTATAACGATTACGCCTAAAGTTTAGTTGGTCGATCAGATTGGGTCAACTCAATACCGCCATGTTTCCTACGGATTGTAACACTTCCTGGCAGCTGAATTTGCGCAGAATTACCCAAAAAGAATCCCTTTAGACGTTCTGGCCAATTATCACCCAATCTACGTCGTATTTGGGGGTATAATAACTCTTCCGTGTAGACTTTTAACGCATGGCCTTCCAAAGATTGAACTTGCGTCTTTACGATACCCATCCAAGATTTAGTACCAAACTTTTCCTGAGAAGCAGTAGATATTAAATCTAAAACGCCATCCTTGGCTGCAGTTTGTAGCTTTGCATATCGTACAATCTGATCCCTTATTGTACTTTCGACGTCACCATCGAAAATATTATTCAATAAAGGTATTAAACGATTTCGCACACGATTGCGCAAATACTTATCTGATTTATTGGATTCATCTTCTATCCATTTTATATCGTTATTCTTTGCGTATGTTTCGATCTGCTTACGAGTGACGTCGATAAGAGGCCTATAAATCTTTCTTCTGGGCTCGTAGGAAGCCATTGAAGATATAATTTTATTGGAAAACATCTGCATCAAAAATAACTCCACGTTATCGCTTGCAGAGTGAGCTGTTGCTACTGCATCTATTTTAAGACCTGATAATAAATTCGTAAAAAATCCGTATCGAAGATTTCTTCCCCACTCTTCGATGTTAGCAGATGGAGTAAAATTTGATTCTAACAAGTAAAAAGGAATTTTTGATTTTGTGGCACTTACACAGACAAAACTTGCATCAATTCCACTTGAATTTCGTAGTTTATGATCAACGTGGGCAACATAAAGGTGGAACTTTCTTTGCTGAGCTAATTTAAGCGCAGCGTGCATCAACACCATACTATCTACCCCACCACTTACAGCCAATAATAATGACTTAAGTTGATGGGGTAGATTTTTACCGACAGCCAGAGTAACTGGGCAACTAGGCTTTTCTAATCGAGACTTTTTTAGTCTCGGATCTGGCTTGTGTTGTTTTAGGGACATGGATAGATAGGATACCATCTTTTACAGAAGCATCCACTTTATCTTCGTCGACTTCAAAAGCCAAAGGTATAGTTCTTTGGAACGAGCCATAAAGCCATTCAGAGGTTTTAATAGAGCCCTCTTTTCTTTCTTCATGATGCTCTCGGCGCTCGCCTCGAAGAGTGACTTCTTTTTTGGTAAGAGTAATTTCTACGTCTTCGACTTTCATTCCTGGGACTTCTGCTCGGATAGTTAAACCAGCATCATCTTCGACTAGTTCTATCCTAGGTAAAAATGTTCCTGTTTTATCTCCCAAAACGCTTAATGGTTCACCAAAACTACACAGAAGACAAGGGCCCACTTAAAGGCACAAATGGGACTCGCACTCGTTTAGAAGGGATATTCCAATCATTAGCCATATAGATTCATCCTCCGAAAATTAGTAAAAACTAACGTCCTTTACAATTTAGTAGTTAATCACGAGATAGATAGATTTCAAGGGGCAATTAATCAGAACAAATTTGTTAAGTTAAACCATAACTATACATAAATGCTAAGATTTAATTTTTGTATCGCGAAGTAATACGACTTAAGTTTTTACCGCAGAGGCACTCAGAGTACCGCAGAGCATTAAATTCCTCAGAATCAATAATATATTAGCTAACTTCCCCTGCGTACCTCTGGGGCCTCTGCGGTAAAATTGAATATACCGAAAAACTACAAGGGCATGCCGCTTAAGTCAGATGCACTATTTTTTAATTCCATCGATGCTGGCGGCACCTGCTCCAGTGTATAGAAGTGATGCAGCTGCAGCTAAAAGAATAAAATCTTTATTGAATAACTCAGCACTTCCTTTGGGAAAGACTCCAAAAATATAAATAATTCCAGTTAACAGTAGAACGACTATTCCTGATGAAAGTGTAGTCCACAAGCCAAGTACAAGCAGTGCTCCTGAGGCAACTTCTAGATAAGGAACAACGGTTGCTAGGACTAATGCGATTTGTTTAGGAAACAATGACAAAGATTGAACTACATTTATAAACGCATCTAAATTGTCGAGTTTAAGCAACCCAGCCAACACTAGATAGCTTCCCAATGCTAAACGAATAAATAGTGGTCCAACTGAGGCGCTTCCTATAGGTTCGTTCATTTTCATACATGGATCGTAAAAACAACATGGCGTTTTGACAACCTGGTATTTTACTCGCTAGTTTGTCAATATAGTCGAATGTTTAGCCGTTCCTTGTTTATTTTTCGCCGCGATTTACGACTAGACGATAATATTGGACTTCTTGATGCTATAAAAAACTCGCAAGAAGTTATTCCGGTTTTCATTCTAGATCCTCGCCAAGTAGAAGATCATCCTTATCGATCTATTAATGCGCAACAATTTTTGTTTGAGTCATTAAAAGAGCTAAACCAACTGCTGGTCAAAAAAAATTCTGCTCTTAATTTACTTTATGGTGTAGCTGAAGAAGTTATTGATCAGATACTTACCAATAGTAAATCTTCTTCGGACAAAATTGATGCTGTATTTTTCAACCGAGACTATACCCCTTTTAGTAATTCTCGAGACGAAGCAATTTATAAAGTATGTCAAAAACACTCAGCCATACTTGTTCTTAGTCATGACGCCCTATTAACAGAGCCTCAAAAAAGCTTAAAAGATGATGGAAAACCCTATACTGTTTTTACTCCGTTCTTTAAGAAGAATTCTAAAACATTACCACCAAAAGTTATAAAATGTGATAACGCTAACTTTAGCTCTAAACAATTACCCGAAAGTAAAGACATCGAGTTCTTAGATAAACTTTTACCTTCTTATAACTCAAATATATTTATTAAAGGCGGTCGCAAAGAAGGATTAAACTTAATTGAAAAAAAAGTTGCCTCATTAACAAACTATAACGACCAAAGGAATCTTCCAGCAATTGATGGCACAAGCGGGTTGTCTGCGCATCATAAATTTGGAACTGTCTCGATAAGAGAAACATTTTGGAAAGCTAAAGAATGTTTAGCCGAGAACAATAATTTTATTAGCGAACTTTACTGGCGAGATTTTTTTACTTGTATTGGATATTTTTTTCCTCATGTTTATGGAAAATCATTTCATAGTCGTTATGACGCATTAGTGTGGGACGAACCAAAGGAGCAATTTAATGCTTGGTGTCAGGGACTAACGGGTTTTCCTATCGTTGACGCAGGAATGAGGCAGCTTAATCAAACTGGCTGGATGCATAACCGTGTAAGAATGATTGTTGCTTCGTTTTTAATTAAAGATCTACACATAGACTGGCGAATCGGTGAAAAATATTTTGCTCAAAAATTAATTGATTACGATCCAGCTGTTAATAACGGCTCTTGGCAATGGGCAGCTTCAACTGGGTGTGATGCTCAACCGTACTTTCGGATTTTTAATCCAAAACTTCAGCAAGAAAAATTTGATGCTAATGTTGAATATATAAAGTTTTGGATTCCAGAGCTAAAAAGCTTTAGTGCCAAACAAATACATTCCTTCGAAACTACATCACTTGGATCTTATCCAAAACCGATTATTGAACATGCTAGCGAAAAAAAAGAAACCGAAAGACGCTACAGCGTTGTTGTAAAGTAACATATAGCATTGGACGCTTGGTCCTTGAGAGTTGATAGCTTTTATTTTACCGCAGGGGTACGCAGAGGATCGCAGAGGAAAAATTTCTTAACATACGGATTTAATAGTCTTCGCAATACTACCCTGAGTTCCCCTGCGTAACCCTGCGGTAAAAATAATTTTTTCAAATTTCCGCTCAACTAGGCAAAGCCGTGATTATTGATTTTAAAACTACTTCTAAAATATCTAATGGAACTTCTATATCATCTTGGTGAGGATATGAGCGTGCGCGATTTTTTGCCACCACCATATGATATTTCTGATTAAAAAACTTATGTATATGAGTCATGCAAGGGTTTACATAATTAGGAGAAAACAATTCTATAACAGTGCTATTGTTGGGCATAAATAAATTATGAGCAAAACTTGCTCCATGAGGGCCAAGGAATATTTCGGCCCCACTTGTTATGCTAACTTGATCAATAAATGGCATATCATCAAAGCAAATTGCCGTGAATCCAAAATGACTTAAAAGGCTCAAAAGCTTTTCTTCGTTCAGAACCGTCCTGGAATTTTTTCGCTGAACATATATGCGTTTAGGCCTGACGTTCTGATTGCTACTTTTAGAATTACAGTAGGAAACTACTTTTTCTCGAATACTTAAATAGATCTGCTCATACTTATTAGATAAATCGGGATGCTCGATAAAATAAAGAGCTTTAGAATTAATATCAACATAGGGATTTGATTCAATGATATCATCACCCTTAAATCCTAGTGCAGTTAAAGTTTGTACAACAAAATCTGATTTTTGCTGTACTAATATTTTGCCGTCAAGCTGAAGTGAGCTTAATACATACGCTCGCGGCAACTGCTCGATACACCAGTGCCAAAAATTATTTGCACTACTACTATTTAAAGGAACCAAACAATCAACTGTTAAAGAAGATACCTCGTCACGAATAACAACTTCATTTAAGCAACTAGATAAATCTACACTAATTTCCAAACTCTAAGATCTTTTGAATTTACCAAATTATATTCAGAACTATTATCAATAGTCTTAAATTTTGATACGTTGAAAAAATTTATAGACTCTAGTATTCGTGTAGCAGTTTTATCTTCAGGCAAAACATATTTAATGTATTCAAGAATTAATTTCGCAATATCAAGATGACCTTCACGAATTAATGCCTTAGCTCTTAGGATCAAAACTTCTATAGTTTTGGGAATTTCTAAAAGTTTACCCACAACCGCAATCGCACTTTGTTGATGCAATTTGGAGGAACTATCACTATTACATTCAAACTTCGAAGCCCAAAATTCTTCAGGAACATCTTGGACGGACAGCTCAAGTGAGCTCATCATGCTAGTAATAAATGAGGATGTTTGAATTATGACGTACAGAAAACGATTCGCCCTGTAAGATGACTCTAGATTTTGAATAAATGTCTCTAAGGCCGAGTTCATAACATTGATTACTTTTCAGATTACCAAGTAATTTTAGCACCTTAGGCGTCTGCCGAATAGGTTCCATTTTGCCCTATACCAACCATAACTAGATGTATGGCCGGTACCGAATGCCCCGTGACCTTTACAGGCAAAAAATCAATTCCTGACTTTAAGGAAGAGCTTAGCGTAACCAACGCATGGGTGAACTTTGCTCGATGTATCGAGGAAGATTCCCTTGATGTTGCTCTTAAACAAATGCATTTCTCTGAAAGTTTAAGCTCTGATTTTCGAGACATAGTCACAGACCTTGAGCAATCTAAAGTACCAAAAGAAGATTTTGAGCGAGTTGGACGTGAACACATCCGCAATCTAATTTTGGACGTAAGAAAACTTAGATTAGATGTAAATCATAACAATAATTTTGAATCTATTATCAACAACACCGACGAATCCGTTTTATCACAAATTAATTGGAAAAATGTATTTAAAAATATAATCTTTCGTATTCAAAACGAATCAACTTACTTTAATGATGCTGCTACAACTGGCGCACTGGAAATAACTCAAAATAGGCTACTTTCAAAACAACTAACTGCGATAATAATTCCTATCGAAAACAAATTTCTTCAAAAAATAATACCTCAACCAGTTTTCTTTACTGATATCGGTTTAATTTTACATCCTGGTCATATTCCTACAACAAGAGAAGTAGCTCAGAAATTAGCTCATGATGGAAAGTTACCCTCGTCTTTTGCAAAACTACAAGAATCGGTAGCTGACATATTATCTTGGCCTAAATACAGGAGGGTTCTTTCATTTGTGTGCTCTGCTACAGTTGGTTTATTAACTATCCCGTTTTCTTTGGCTGCAAAAGTTCTTATTTATGTACCAAGAATCTTGGGCACAAAATGGCTTAAGAAAAACGCTTTATCAATGGCAGTAGACCCTGTGTTAAATAAAGCATTTGGGTATTTATGCTCTAACGGTCAACATTCGGTGTCGTTACACAGAAAAACTCAAGTTGAGCGATTAATCGGAAAGTTATCTAAAGATTTTCCTGAAGAAAATAAGACCAAAATTGCTGTGGCTTCAAGAAATATAATCGAACTTCGCGCGTTGGGTTACAACCTACAACAAATTGGGTCGTTAATTCATGGGTGCAAGTTCGATAAAGACAAAAAAATATTTCCAAAACTAGAAAAAGCAATTTTAGATCGTTGCGATAGTATGAAAATAAATTCTACAAGCGGGCGCAAACACTTAATAGAGCTTGATGATGCTGCATGGAGATTATCCTTTACAGAATCAAGACTATCGGCGATGAAAATTGCGCAGGAAGAAATCAGCAAAGCTATTAGCGCGTTAACTACTACAAATCCTCAGAAAATGTGATTTTTTTATTGGAGTATTCGCCTTCCACAACATAGACGGGGTGGCTTTTTTCAACCATTGAAGCATCATCAGTCGGTTCGGGAAGGTTATTTAATACCCACTCGTTGTGGGCTTTAATAATTAATGAAGTCAAAAACCCCTGGGGCGTTTGAACAGAATAAATAAAGTTTCGGTCCAAAGACTTTACAACCAGCCCATCTGCTTGAACCTGCTTAAGTGAATCAACTGACTTAACAGCTGCTGTTACAGCTTTATATTTTTGGGTGGCAAGGTATGTTCTAGTAAAAAGATCCTGACTTGCAAAAACACGCGCAGCATCGTGAATTAAACAATAAGAGCTTTCTGGGTTAGAAGATTTAGCAACTATATCAAGTCCATTTTTAACAGATTGTCTTCTAGTGTCTCCGCCAGCATAAACAATGGCTCCGCATGATTGTAATTTTTTTGCAGCATCTGAATGTAGAAGATCGCTAGGAACTGCCACTAAAATTTGAGAGACAAAATTTAGCGATTTAACAGTTTCAAAGCTTTTTTCGATAATTGATTGACCATCAATTTGAACAAAACATTTTGGTATAGCTGCGCCAAAGCGCTGACCACTGCCTGCTGCTAACAAAATAACAGATACCGATTCTGTCGATGCCATTGAGTGAGGACTGATAAGTCAGTAGTAAATATTTCGTAGGAAAGTATTGTATCCAATTCGCCTTTTACTTTATCACGTGGTTTTGCACGTGATACGGAGATTTCGGATATGAGTCTGCTTTCGGCTTTTTCGTACATTTGTTTTTCGCCGAAAGATAATTCTTTATCGCTTCTTAACGCTGAAAGGTCACGAAGAACTTCGGCGATTTCGTACAGCGATCCAGTTTGAATCTTTTGAGAATACTCGCGGAATCTTCTATTCCACGTTTGTGTATCGATTTTTTTCTTTTTAGTTTTAAGTAGAGCGTAGATTTTATCGATTGATTTTTTATCCACTACTTTTCTTAGTCCTACTGCTTCTGCTTGAAGACATGGGACCATAATTTTTAATCCAGTTTCGATTACAGTAATGGCATAAAAATCCATATTCGTTCCACCGACATTCCTAGATGACATCTCGTCAACTAGGCCTACTCCGTGGCCTGGATAAACAACTTTATCCCCTAACTTAAATGCTGATTTGTTGACTTGAGATTTCTCGGATGATGACTTGGAATTTACCACTAAGGAGCCCCCCTAAACTTAAAACCACCAGTATTGTACCTCATTTGCTTTGTACAATCTAAGAAAAAACGATGTTAAATTAATTATTTAGCTAGTGTTTTTAATAACTTAACTAATGGCCTCTTTTAGCGATTTTGCCCCTATCTGATCTAGATAATTTACCAATTCTTGGCAGATTGTACGAGCAATAAATGGGCCCTCATAAATTAGCCCAGTGTAGACCTGAACAGCGCTAGCGCCAGCTTTCATCATGTTTAGAACATCTTGATAATTAAATATTCCGCCGACTCCAATTATTGGAAAAGCTGATTCACTTTGAATGTGAACTTTCGAAACGAAATCGACTGCTTTTTGAGTTAACGGTCGTCCGCTAAGACCTCCTGTTTCCGCAATAAGACTTTGATCTGATTTTAAAGTTGAAGGCCGTGTGATTGTTGTATTAGTAGCAATTAATCCGTCAATTTTAGATTCTTTACACGTATTAATAATCTGAGTTAAGTCGTCTTCTTCAATGTCAGGAGCAAGCTTAACAAATATAGGTTTACCACAAGCTGATTGCCTTACAAGAGAAAAAATTTCTTTGAATCTTTCAGGTTGCTGAAGTTTTCTTAAATCAGGAGTATTCGGAGAACTAACATTGATTGCAATGTAATCTGCATAAGCTGCTACAGCATTTGTTAGATTCTGATAATCAACTGCAGCTTCATCTAATGGAATATCTTTGGCTTTACCAATGTTAATACCCAATGATGCCCTACGATTAGTTATACTACTAATTTTTTTTAATCTAGGAATTAATCCTTGAATTCCTAAACTAGGAAAACCCATTCTATTAATTATTGCCTCATCTGCTTCTAACCTAAATATTCTTGGCTTTGGGTTTCCTGGTTGAGCACGAGAAGTAATGGTACCAACTTCAATGCAACCAAATCCAAGAGACTCAAAAAATGAGTATCCAACTGCTTGTTTATCAAAACCTGCAGCTAGTCCAATTGGGTTAGAAAAATTTAAAGAACCAACTTTGACATTTAATCTATTATCATTAATTGAAAGAGGGATTTGATTAAGCAATCTTGGAATATTGCAACGCTCAGCTATTGACACAGCAGCTATTGTATAATCGTGGATATCTTCAGAATCGAATTTAAATACTAGCGGTCGCAATAAAGATTTATACATTTTTTCTTACTCACACGTGAGTTGATTTGGACCACGATAAAGTATCAGCCAACGACCTAAGATCGCACCTTAATACTAAACCATCTTCTTGATCGTCAGTGTAATATTTTTCTCTTATTCCTGCTTCGAAAAAACCAAGACTAAAGTATAGGTTCATTGCAACTTGATTAGAGACTCTTACCTCTAATGTGGCCCAATGTACTCCTTGATTATAAGAATCTTCCAATACTGTTTCTAACAGTTTTCTTCCGATTCCTTTTCCGCGTTGTTCTGGATAAACACCAAAATTAAGAATATGTATTTCTTCAAATACTTGATGGCCGACTAAAAAGCCAACTAACTTACCTTGGTCTCGGGCACCATATATCTTCGAATAACAATGCTCGAACTCCGAACGAAAAAGTTCAACAGGCCACGGAGGCCTGTTGCTTACAGCTTCTATTGCAGCGATGTCTTCGGCTGAACCGACCGATAGCTGACAGATAATCATGCTTAAGGTTTTAGCTTATAGAGCTGCGCGAGCTTTCTCGACTACTGCAGCAAAGCCTTCTTGGTTATTAGCTGCCATCTCTGCAAGAACTTTACGATCAAGATCGATTTGAGCTTTTTTAAGACCAACGATGAACTTACTGTATGAAAGTCCAAGTGTTCTTACAGCAGCATTGATTCTTACGATCCAAAGCTGTCTGAAATCACGCTTCTTAACCTTTCTATCGCGCGTTGCAAACTGTCCTGCTTTTTGTGTAGCAAGTTTTGCAGTTTTATACGCGGTCTTACGACGGCCGCGGTATCCTTCAGCGGCATTTAAAACTTTTTTATGACGACGGCGCCCTGCCGTTCCACGTTTAACTCTCATGATGACTCCTTAATTTATTCGCTTAATTATGTTGATTGTACAATTACTTTACGTTGTGGTTTGGTAAAAGTCCGCGAACTGCATCAAGGTTAGTCGAATCTACCATTGTAGTACCACGAAGCTGGCGCATTCTTTTTGCGGCACGCTTAGCAGTGTTATGGCTAGTATTCGCCTGTTTCCTTTTGACACGTCCACTGCCCATTACTCTGAACTTCTTAGAAGCCATCTTGTTGGTCTTCATCTTTGGCATGTTGTTGTCTCCGTTAACTTATGTTTATGACCGGGTCCCAGATTCATGAAGCAAAGCTTCTAGAAACGGTAGCGGTACAGGCTATTATTTTTTTCTTAGTTAAGCTCGAATTTTAATAGGCACGAACAGGCTCGAACTGTTGACCTCTTGCCTGTCAAGCAAGCGCTCTAACCAACTGAGCTACGCGCCTATATCCACAGAGCAAACTAAGAGCCCGATATGATAACATTTAAGGAGCTTTCAAGGCAAACTTCCCAATAAAAAACCCGTCTACGGCATAGTTTTGCAGTAGACGGGCTTTAATAAGGCTCTAAGGTCAATTAAGCAGTAAAGTCACGCGCCATTACTGTTTTACGACCAGCGTCTTTAGCATTAGCTGCTGCTTTATTGATTGCAGCTGCAACGATAGTTGTAAGAGCTTCAGGAACATCACCTGCAGTGTTCATGCCAGCAGTTTCTTTGATGAACTTCTTAACTTTAGAAGTTACTACTAGAACTGCACCTTCTGATGCGTTTGATGTTGTTTCTACTTCGATTGCGTTGTTTTCCATTTTTATCTCCTAGAGGGTTTAAAATCAGCATTACAGGCTTATGTGTTAATCTAAGGCCCTAATGACCCCACAAGGTATCAAAATTTTGAGGTCTAAACCAAGTTTTTGGTGAAAAAAATTTAACTACCTGAAATTATTGAGTTTATTTAGATGATTTATTGGTGTCTAAAACTAATGAAACACATCCGTCCGAAATCTTCCAAAGATGACCAAATGGTGGTCGCGGAAACAAAGTGCCGTCAGGCAAGCTTAATGAACCCCCAACCGATGAGCCTTCAAAGCTGGATTTTAAAAATTCATAGTCAAAATCACTAACTGGTTTATATCGTCCATCCTCAAGTTTCACAAAACTTTTGTGAGCAGGATAATCCAACATGACACTTCCGTTTTGTGGGGTCATTCCGACAAATAAATCCATGTCAGAAACTGGATTTTTTTGTTGATCCATTAAATTAGCAGCCAATCCCAGGGCAGCATCTTTAGCAAAAGTCGCCCCTACCACAACAACAAGTGATTGATTGGCAATAGAAAGATCTGGATCAGTTCTATTTAAGTTTTCAGCGCCACTAAAAATTTGGGCTAAGCATCGAAGACCGCAATGAACTGGAATGACAAGATCATCATTAGAATGTGACCGAAACTCATTACATAAATTGTCAACAAAGCCTGGTCTGTATGTGATTACAAAAAATGGTTTTTCGCTATCACTTCCTGTTCTTGAATGATGATCAATTAATATTTCTTTTTCATCTAATGGTAATTTTTGCCATGCACGAATTAGTGGCTCTATTCGTTCTGGATGTTGTTCGACTCTAAAAGTAAGAGCTAATAATTTTAGGGCTAATGCTTCTTGTTTACTTTTATCGGAAGTGTATTGTTCGATTAAATCTGGAAATTTTTTATTTTGATAAAAATCATTAAAAAACTCTGTTGTGATTGTTGCAGTTTTTGCAGCCTCAACAAAAACAAGCATGTCGTTTACTTTCTGTTCGATTAATATATCACTTCCTTGACTAATTACATGGCTTCTTGCGCCTGCTATGTCTCGAATATGATGATGAATTACAAATTGTCTAATTTCTGGGGTTTCGGACAGTAATGACTTTAAAGCAACTGGGCATGTTTCACCTTGCATTATATGCCCAAAGTTAAACGAAACTAATAATGATTTGCGAAGGACATGCTGAAAAGTCGGGTGTAACTTTTTTGCACTTGGAAACATTTCAATAAACTGTTCATCACTTGATTCACGAATCAATCTTCGGAAATCAACATCATGATCTCCTGTTTGTGCTATTGATTTAATAATTTCTTTATTTTTACCAAGGTCTGCAAACAAGTCTGTTAATGCACAAAGTAATATTGATTGTTGACGCTTATAATCAGGATCCATATCACTTGGCAGCAACTTCTCAACCTGCGAAAGCATCTGCTGAGAAGACTCTACTAATGATTTATAAGTTGAAAATGTTAACTTATCTACTTTTTGCGGGCTTACTAGTTTTTGATAT
>JBILET010000019.1:0-10645 GCA_044351935.1 Bdellovibrionota bacterium | reverse complement strand
TGCTCGGCTAATAATTTTCCTTCTGGATTAAGTGCAGCAAGAACAGCCAATCCCCCACATGTACGCAACAACTCCTGATTTGGATCAATTCCTCCACGAGCTTCAGGTGACTTTTGTACAGAATTGCCTATTAAGTGATTAAGCTCTGGGATAACTCTACAAAGCACACTGACCGGTTCAGATACATTTGTGTCTGCTTTTGCTGGGTCACCCGAAAAAAGTGGAGAAGACAATAGATTTTCTATATTTTTGTTAACTTGAGCGACAAGAATACTTAGATCTGTTGAATGTAACGACATGTCAAAGATCTTACTGTGTTAGTCTATGCTAATCAAAGATTGGCGATGAATTAACGCATCTTGCTAAGTTGCCCAACCATACCCTCGATAATTTTTACCCCTTTCATCCAGAAAGCTTTGGAATTTAGGTCAACTCCAAATGGTTTCATTAACTCATCAGGAGTTTTAGAACCACTGCTAAGCATTTGAATATACTTGGGAATAAAAGTAGCAGGTTCTTTTTTATATATATCGTAAAGGCTAAGAGTTAGAAGTTCTCCGAAGGCATAGGAATAAACGTAGAAAGGCGTATGTATGAAATGCGAGATATAGCTCCACCAGTAATCATAATCCGGTGTTAACTCAACTGAGTTAGCAAACATTTTTTTCTGGCGTGTCCTCCACATTTGATTTATTTGCTCAGTAGATAGTTCTCCGTTTTTTCTATATCCGTAATGTATATCTTGTTCGAATCGATACATTGATATTTGTCTAAATACAGTGGCAAATATATTTTCTAACTTGCTTGCATAAAGATTAAATTTATCAGAGTTTGACAATCCGTTTTGAGTTAACTTTTCAAACAGCAGCATTTCGGCAAAAACACTTGCTGTCTCGGCGATAGTTAATGGAGTATCAAAATTAACTAATGATTGCCCTCTCATTAAATATGCGTGGACTGCGTGACCAAGTTCATGTGCAAGTGTAAACACATCTCGCATTGAACCATGATAGTTCATAAATACTACTGGATGTTTATTTGGCGTTACAAATGAGCAGAATGCCCCACCTCGTTTGCCAGGACGATCAGTAAAATCAATCCAATTTTTAACAAAAAATTCTTCTGCGATTTCTCCTATTAAGTCAGAGAAATCATAAAATGATTCCAATACTAAATCTTTTGCTTCACTTAACGAAATAGTAGAAGTATTTTTTGCTATAGGAGCATATCGGTCGTAGTCATAAAGCTTAGATACTTTAAGTCTTTGTTTTTTCAGCCCGTAGTATTTTTGAACAATAGAATATTTACTTTCGACAGCACTACACATTGCTTCGACGGTTTGATGAGATATCTCGTTACTTAGGTGCCTGCTAGATTCAGCTCTTTGATATCCACGAATTTGGTCTTCATTTTTTTTATCTAGCAAAAGCGTATTAAATATAAAAGTAATTCTTCTACTTTCTTCTTTTAGTCCTTTAGTTAAAGACGCTGCGGCATCCTTACGGATTGTCCTATCTGGACTGTGTAATTTTGCAAGAATAGCGGATTCAGACAATCGCTGATTAATTTTTGTTTTACGTTTTGGATCGTATTCGAACCAATCAAAACTTTTGTGGGCAAACTCTTCATCAAACAATCTAACCCAAGCATTTCTGCCAGAGATATCTTTATCCGTTAAGATTCGTTCTGCATCCGTGGGCAGACGATATGGTTTATTTTCGAGCACCACACCTATGTAGTGCTTATAGTTTATAAGTAAAGGATCGCGAATTAATTTTTGAAGTTCTTTAACAGATAAAGATGATAACTCTAGTTCAAAGAACAAAAGCTCTTTTCTAACTTCAGAATATTTACTTCTTATATCCTGCAAAAACTGTCCAATGCCGGACGCGGTTGCTGATTCTGCAAAAAGCAAACTTGCATATATTATGGGCAGAGCAGCTTTTTCTTCGATTGATTCCATTTGCTTAATAGCTTTAAGCAAATTAGAAGATTTTCGGGGAAGTTTTCCTTCGTAAGTTTTTCTAAATTTTTGCGCAGCAGAAAAAGCAGATTTTAAATCTGAAAATATTTTTGGATCTTTTACAGATTTATAAAAATCAGTTAAATCCCATGCCGGAGCTGATTGCGTACTTTTTTTTGAAGAAGCCATTAGATTATAAGCTTACAATAATATTTTGAGCATAGTTAAACAGCGCTTCGGGAAACACACCTAATGCAACAGACAATACTAAACATACAAAAACTACTGAAGTATGAAGAGCCGAAGTATCACTACTTACAACTGAATCTGAGTTTCCAGCTCCTATAAAATACATAGCAACTACTACTCGCAAATAGTAATAACAAGAAACTGCCGATGCTATCATTGCAATTATACTTAACCCAATGTATCCACCCGAGATAGCAGAGCTAAACACATAAAATTTTCCTAGGAATCCAGCCATTCCTGGCGGAAGGCCTGCTAATGCTAATAAGAATAATGTAAAAGCAAAACTTAAAAACGGATGAGTTGATGAAAGACCATAAAAAGACGACACATCAAATCTTTCTTTAGTATCATCTTTAAGAGCAGTAAGTATTCCAAATGCTCCTAAACTAACAACAGAATAAGAAACTAAATAGAAAAGTATTGCTGCCCCACCAAAATATCCTTCAGTAGGGACCAAAAGTGCTGCTGCCATATACCCTGCATGAGCGATGCTTGAAAAAGCCAGCATTCGCTTAACATTTCGTTGTCTTAACGCAAGTAAGTTGCCAGCAATAACTGTAATTAATACAAGCACCCAAAGAAGTTTAGACCAGTGAATTAATTGTGTTGGAAAAACCTCCCACAATACACGTAAAAACGCTAGGACACCTGCTGATTTAACAACAGTTGCCATAAATGCAGTAACAGACGTTGGTGCCCCTTGATAAACATCTGGGACCCAGAAGTGTACTGGAGCAAGTCCGATTTTGAATGCAAATCCAAAGATAATAAAACCAAGTGCAAGCATTACAATTTTTGAATCACTATTAACTATTGCAGCAGCAACATCAGGTATTAAAAGTGAACCTGATATTCCATATAATAATGCTAATCCATAAAGGAAAAATGCCGAGCTAAAAGAACCTAGTAGGAAATACTTCAAAGCACTCTCGGTTGACTCGCGTCTAAGTAGAGCAGAACCACACAAACAATAGACAGCCATTGAAAGTATCTCTAGACCAAGAAACAAACTTATAAAATCTCTGGCATTACAAAATAAAAGAGCTCCTGCTGTCGAGATCAACATCAAACCATAATATTCACCTTTTGATTCGATCTGCTCGACGTCTAACCTTTTGTGCGAGATAAAAAATACAAATACAGCAGCTACAATAATTAACAATGAAGAAAAAACAAATAATCCATCAGAATATACTTGTCCATTAAAAGCGCTTGCCCCCGCTGAGTAATAACCAACGTTTACAACTAGAGAACATATTGCAGCTATGCCAAATAATGCAGATACCC
Organism: Bdellovibrionota bacterium; assembly: GCA_044351935.1. Classification (GTDB taxonomy): domain Bacteria; phylum Bdellovibrionota_C; class UBA2361; order UBA2361; family JBIKWN01; genus JBIKWN01. The sequence continues at coordinate 7,146 of JBILET010000019.1, read as the reverse complement.
CTGCTCGTGGCCAGCAAGATTTAATAAAAACTTCGAGCAATAAAACTACGATACCACCCAGACCAAGTATCCAAAAAGGAAGTGTGCGTAAAATATCTTCTAACATAATCGATCTTCAATTAATTACTATTTAGTCTGACTAACAAAGGACGCTTTCTTATCATTTACTGACTTTATGTAATCGTTTACAGCTGGCTCCATTGGTTTTAAAAATATTGATGGATAAATTCCCATTACAAAAACTAAAACAAACAAAGGTGCGAATGTGATAATTTCTCGCTTTGTAACGTCTTGTAAGTCACCATTTTTTGCTTCGTCAATTTCGCCAAACATTGTAGCTTTATACACTGTTAACATATAAACAGCGCCTAAAATTACTCCAAGTACTGCAATGCATACGTGAATTGGGAAAGTCTCAAATGATCCAAGTAGAATCATGAACTCACCAATAAATCCGTTTGTTAATGGCAGAGCAATTGAACTAAGAGTGAAAACAAGAAATAAGAATGCAAAAACAGGTACTTTCGAAGAAAGCCCGCCGTAGTCAGCAATATTTCTTGTGTGAGTTCTGTCGTAAAGAACGCCTACTAGCAAGAATAGTGCAGGTGTCGAGATTCCGTGGTTAAGCATTTGGTAAATTGATCCGGCTAGACCAGTTTGGTTAAAAGCAACCATTCCCAATACACAATAACCTAAGTGAGATACAGAAGAATACGCTATTAACTTTTTAATATCTGTTTGAGCCCATGCAACAAGTGCTCCGTATATAATTCCAATAACTGCAAGTGTTGCTAAAAACGGTCCAAAATACTCTGCAGCACGCGGGAATAATGGATATGCAAAACGAATAAATCCATATAGACCCATTTTCAATAACACACCTGCTAACACAACAGATCCACCTGTAGGTGCTTCAACGTGTGCATCTGGCAGCCATGTATGGAATGGGAAAATCGGTACTTTTATTCCAAATGCGACAGCAAATGCTGCAAACAACCAGAATTCTTCTACAAATGATAACTTAACGTGATGTACTAAAGTATTTAGATCGTAAGTTAAGAACCCAAACTGTGTAGCATGAGCACGCACTAGGTAGAAAATAGCAAGAAGCATCAACAAGCTGCCCACTACTGTATATATTACGAATTTAAGAGCAGCATATATTTTTCGCTTACCACCCCAAATTCCAATAATAAAATACATTGGTGCAAGCATTAGCTCCCAGAACACGTAGAATAGGAAAACATCAAGTGCTACCAGTGTCCCCAACATCGCTGTTTCTAGAAGTAACATGTGGGCTAAATAGCCTCGGACTTTGTTATGAACAGATGCGCTTGCAATAACAACTAACGGCATTAAAAAAGTTGTCAGAAGAACCAGCCAAAGACTTATTCCATCAATACCAACGGAATATTCAATTCCATATGTCGGAATCCAACTAACTTTTTCAATAAACTGCATTCCACCGTTCGGATCAAACCGAAGGTAAAATGAAAGTGATAAGAAAAACGTTACGGCAGTAACTGCAAACGCAAATAATCTAGCCCTTTGTTGCGCCCCTTCACTGTCACCTTTATAAAAAGGCAAAAAGTACAGCAGAAGTGCTCCCAATGCTGGCAGAAAAGTTACTATCGAGACCAAATAAGCTGAAGTGCACGCCATCTAAAAACCCCTATGTCTTATCCTGCGATTAAGTAAACAAATGTTAAGACAAAAGTCGCAAGGAATATAAAAAATGCATAATGTCTAAATTGTCCTGACTGTGGAATACGTAATACTTCACCTGTGGTTTCCATAACCAAGCCAGAACCATTAACAGTTCCATCAACTACACCAACGTCAATAACTTTCCACGAAAACAGTGCAAGTTTTTCCAGTGGTTTTACAATTAGGAATTGGTAGATCTCGTCTAAGAAAAACTTTCCTTGAGAAAGAGCTCTTAGTGGGAACAGTAGATCACCAATAACACCAGGAATTTTTGGTATCACTATGTAGAATACTAAAGCTATTATAACACCTAATATTCCAGTCCAGCTATGTATTAAAGACTCTATTAAACCTTCGTGATGAGCATGTACGTGGTGACCAAGTACAGGTTGCAAGTATTCAGCTAATGGAAGATATCCTCCTACTAAAGCAAGGATTGCTAATACAACTAAAGGCAATGTCATCTGCCATGGAGACTCATGTGGATGTTCGTGCCCTCGGTAAGAACCAAGAAAAGTCATCGCAACAGATCGCATCATGTAAAATGCAGTCATAAATGCTGTGACTTTTGCTACAAAAATAATAGTAGCTGCGTATGGCAGATAAAATTGATTATCAAACTTAGCTAACGCTTCGAGTATTGCATGTTTAGAAAAATATCCCGAAAGCGGCGCAATACCTGCAATAGCAATCGTTGATACTAGATACGTAATAAATGTGACTGGCATTTTTTTCCAAAGACCACCCATTTGCCGCATATCTTGTTCATGGTGACATCCATGAATAACCGAGCCTGCTCCTAAGAATAAACAAGCTTTAAAAAATGCATGAGTGACGACATGAAATAAAGCGACCCAGTACATCCCTGCACCAGCTGCCATAAACATAAATCCAAGTTGTGAAACAGTTGAGTAAGCCAAAACTTTTTTAATGTCGTTTTGAGTTATCGCACTGAAAGCTGCAACAAACGCAGTCAATGTAGCTATACCAATAACTATAGCCTGCACTAATGGAGCTGCATCAAAAAGAGTATGAAGCCTAGCCATCATGTATACACCTGCAGTAACCATCGTTGCCGCGTGGATTAAGGCAGATACTGGAGTTGGGCCAGCCATTGCATCAGGAAGCCAAACAAAAAGAGGAACTTGGGCAGACTTACCAGTAGCTCCAACAAACAGACCAAGTGCTGCAAGTGTAAGAACAAATGATAATTCGGGATTAGACGATATCGCTGTTGGAATTACCGAATTTAGAGTAGCAAAATCAAACGTTCCAAAATGATAGAATAAAAGAAAAGATCCAAGTAGTACTCCTGCATCCCCTATTCTATTTACAACAAATGCTTTTCTTCCCGCCGAAGCGTAAGCAGAATTTTTGAACCAAAAACCAATTAGAAGATAAGAACATAGACCTACTCCTTCCCATCCTACAAACATAACTAATATGTTTGAGCCAAGAACCAATAGTAACATCGAGAATAAGAACAGATTTAAGTAAGAAAAGAATCTATGAACTGATTCGTCTTCTTCCATATAGCTAGTCGAATACAAGTGAATCAACGAACCAATACCAGTAATAACCAAACACATCACAGCTGTGAGTTGATCAAATGCAAAACCGAATGAAACATCAATTTTTGCAAATTGCAGCCATGTAAAAACATTTTGTGTGTACGTAACTCCACTTTCAGGAAGAGATCTAAATAAACTTACGACAACAGCAAATGAGCACGCGGCTGCTAGAGTTGCTATTATTCCTGCAGCTTTTTTGACTTTCTTTCCAACTAAAAATGCCAAGACTGAACCTAGCAACGGGAAAAGAGGAATCAGAAAAAGTGAATTTTGTGTTACTTGACTAATACTAGTTGCTGACACGTTTAAGCTTTAACTCCATTTAAAATTTATCAACCTCTAAGTTCTGCAGCATCTATAGTCTCGATAGACTTAGTTGCTCGGAACATAGAAATAATTATTGCCAACCCAACAGCAGCTTCAGCAGCTGCTACGACCATTACAAAAAACACTACAAGCTGTCCAGATAAGTCACCCCATACCCGAGCAAATGCAACAAAAGTTATGTTCACGGCATTTAACATAAGCTCGATGCACATAAAAACAACAATTGCATTCCGACGCGTCATAACACCAAGCGCGCCAATAATGAATAAAATCGCTGATAAAGTAAGGATATGAGAAGTAGTTGGTATCATTTAAGCCTTGCCTTTTCTTTTTGCTAACATAACGGCTCCTGCTACTGCTGCCATGATAAGAAACGATGCAGCTTCAAATGGAAATATATAATTGGTGTAAAGTATCTTACCTAAAGCTTCCATCGAACCGTTAAAGTTTGGATGAAGTTCTTTAAATTCAGAGAATCCTGATAACATTACTGGAACACCAAAGATTGCTACCAAACCAGCAGCAATGACACATGACGCTAAGAAAAATTTATTAGATTTTTTTGGTTCTTCAATTTTTAAGTTAAGTAACATTAAAACAAAAACAACAAGAACCATTACGGCTCCTGCGTAAACAATAATTTGCACTGTTGCTAAAAAATGTGCGTCAAGATAAGCAAACAGGGCACCTATTGCTAACATGTTTGTAATAAGTGACAAGGCACTATGAATTGGGTTGTGTGCTAATACAACGCCAAGGGCTGTAATCAAAAGCACAACTGTTAGTAATCCAAAAACAATCATAAAATTATCTAAATCAATCGTAAAAACGCAGCCACAACTAAATTACACATACTTAGTGGTAACAAAAACTTCCATCCAAGATTCATCAACTGGTCGTATCTAAATCGAGGCAAAGTCCAGCGAATTACAATTTGTAATACACATAAAAAAACTACTTTAGTCATCAAAACAACATGTCCAATTAAAGCAGCCCACCAAACACCTTGTGGAAGCTCAACAAAAGGAATGTGCCAACCACCAAAAAACATCACAGATAGTATCAAAGAAAATAGAGCTATCTCTGCGAATTCTCCTAACCAGAAAAGTAGAAATTTCATACCAGAATATTCAGTAAAATATCCAGCTACTAACTCGGATTCACTTTCAGGAAGATCAAACGGAGCACGTTTTGTTTCTGCCATACCAGCAATAAAAAATATAATCATTGCGATAAGACCGGTGCCGTAAGATTGAAATACTCCCCAATTTAAGATTGATCCTTTTTGTGCTTCAACGATCTTAAATAGGTCAGGTGTGGCAAAATATATAATTACCGTTACAACAGAAATACCAAGAGCAAGTTCATATGAGATCATTTGAGCTGCAGCTCTTAATGCTCCAAGTAGCGAATATTTGTTATTGCCAGTCCATCCAGCAAGAGCAACGCCGTACACAGCAACGGATCCCATGGCTAAGAAAAATAAGATTCCCACTTCAATTGGTGCAAGTTGAGGCCTGATATTTATTCCAAACACTGTAAATTCAGGCGCCAATGGAATTATTGCAAACGCAACAAATACTGGAAGAACTGCTAAGAAAGGAGCCAGAGAATGCATAAAGTTGGAAACACCTTCAGGCACAAAGTCTTCCTTAAACAAAGCTTTAACTGCATCGTTTACAAGTGTATTGATTATTCCAAGTTTACCGGCAAACTTTATTCCCATCACAACAGGCAATAAACCAACAAATAATGGAAGTGCTAATGGCTTAAGAGCACTTGGTAAAAAAGATTTTACAATTCCAAGATCAAAATCAAAAAATGCCCCTGCTCTGTTAGCTCCTACTCGGTCTTGAATTAAAGCCGACCCTTTTCTTTCTACCCAAGTACAAAATGATGCCATCCCCATGATGATGTTGAACACAACAAATAACTTGATGGCAAAAATTACAATTTCAATTCCGATCATGCCGCGACTCCTTCAATGGCAACACCTGATTTAAGTGATTTGATACTGCTATCACCAAACTTCTGATTTGCTTTTAGTAACCATAAAGTTAGGTCACGCTCAGAAACAATAGAAGATAATGAAGGTAGTGACGCAGCTGGAGCATTAAGAGCTTTTGCTAAAAGTAATAAAACTTTCCAATCAGGAATTGTATTTTCAGGAGCATCAACAAAACGGTCTGTGTATTGTGCTCGAAGAGTGCGATTAACAAGAACACCAGATTTTTCGACTATACTTCTTGAACCAATTACTGCAGATGCACCATCAACTAATCTGTGATGAGCATTTGTTCCAATAAATATTGTTGTAGCCGAGCTCCAGTTAGCAACAAATTCAACAGAAATATCTGCGTCAGCAATAGCTCGGTCACCTATGATTAACGCTTGTTTATATTTACCAAGGGCAAAATCTTTAACAGCTTTTTCGTAGCTCATCTGCAAATCACCCGAGACTAAACCAAATAGTTTAGCAGCTTGATAGTTGGGTGCGTAGTCAGGGCTAATCAGAACAGCTTCTACTTTAGTTAGCGTCCTTTCTTTGTATCCAACTACAATATGAGCATCTTTTAAAACTGTCTTCTTAAGTTCGGAAATGATTGCGTACTCTTCAGACGTTAAATCTGCAGCAAGAAAAACTACGGATTCAGGTTTAGCTATATTTTTTAACGTAGCAATAGCATCATCAACGCTAGATTCTTTATTGTTAACAATTGCGTTAGTTAATCTATTTTTTGGAAGGAATCTTCCAAATCCATATCTTCCTTCATCACACAACCATTCTTTGTTCACATCAGGATTGTGTCTTGCTTTAACTTGAACAATCTCGGAATCACGAGTTGCTACTTTTACGTTACAACCAGTTGAGCAACCTGGACAAATTCCATCCGATTGTTTTGTAAACCAAATTCGAGTGTTAAACCTCCACTGTCTGTGAGTTAGTGCTCCAACTGGACATAGATCCACAACTGTTCCTGATAGTGCATTGTTAAGAGGACGACTGTCGCTAACAGATATAACTGTGTGGTCTCCGCGATTAATTAATCCAATTTCACTTGTACCTGTAATCTCATCACAAAAACGAACACATCTAGAACACATGATGCATCTTTCGCCATCAAGAACTACCGTTGGTCCTAGTGGCTGAGCTTTAACTTTATGTTCTTTTTCTTCAAGAAAGCGTGACTGCTTAGCGTTGTACTCGTAGTGATAATCTTGCAGTTTGCAGTGCCCTGCTTGGTCACACACAGTGCAATCAAGTGGATGGTTTATCAGTATGAACTCTAAAGTTGCAGCTTGAGCATCAGCAACTGCTTTAGAAGTATTATGAGTTTTAACTTCTAATCCTTCACTTGCAGTAGTGTTACAAGCAATTTCTAGTTTAGGTCTTCCGTTTAATTCCACTTGACACATTCTGCAGTTACCTGCGACCGAAAGGTGCGGGTGATAACAGTAGTGTGGAATTTCGATGCCAGCTGACTTAGCAGCATCAATTATGTTTGTACCTTTTGGTACTTGGATTTTATTTCCGTCTACA
>JBILET010000054.1:0-8054 GCA_044351935.1 Bdellovibrionota bacterium | reverse complement strand
AATTATTACTTTCAGAGTACAAACTTACTCAGTGGCAAAACGAATTAATCGAAAGTTATTCCCACGGAATGAGGCAACGACTTGCAACTTGCGCAGGACTGCTACATCAACCAAAAGTTTTAATAGTAGACGAGCCTATGGTTGGGCTGGATCCTCATGGGGCTAAATTTCTTAAGCAATCATTCCGCAAATACGCCAAAGAGGAAAACATGGCGATTCTTTTATCTACTCATTCTTTAAATGTGGCAGAAGAAGTTGCTGATAGGTTAATAATCATCGATCACGGGACAGTTATCGCGTACGGTACTCTAGATGAGATTCGCAACCAAACTGGACGAAACGACCAAGGTTTAGAAGAGCTGTTTTTGCAACTAACTGCTGATGCTGACACTGCCTATTCTTCTTAAACCTAGATACCTTTCAGTTAAGAACTCCTTAACAAAAAGCCGTCATCGCTTATCATTTAGTATATTAATCATCATGGGATTAATCGGCATCCCATATTCAACATTTCAGATGATTGTAGAGTTTCGGCAAGTTGTAAATTCCGACCAAACTTTGCTTTCGGTTGTTGAATTAATGTTAGTGACATTTTTTTCGGTGCAATTTTTATCAAGTGCTATTCATTCGCTTCAAAGTTTATATTTATCAAGAGATACCGAGCTAATTCTTGCATCTCCGATAAGCAAACTACGGATATTTATAAGTAAATATATCGAAAACGTATTTGCCTCTAGTTGGATACTTATACTACTAATTTTTCCACTTTGTTTTGGTATTATACAGGATAGGATTAGTCTTGCAGGTAGTATCTGCTTAGCAAGTTGTTTAATTTTAGCGATATTAACAATCAGTGCATTAGGAATCACTACTACTGTTATCCTTTCAAGATTATATCCTGCTAGATCTCTAAAAGAGTTATTTTTACTGGCAGCAATCGCATTAGTAGTTGTATTACATCAATATGGACAAAGTAACGCTATATTTTTGCCAAATTTTAAAGATGGAAAATTCGAACATCTACAATCTTCAATAGAAACGTGGCAAAAAAAAATCACAGAACGTAGTAAAGGGATAATTACATACCCATTAAAACAAGAGCTTACTAACCCAACAATTCAAAGCAGAAGTAACTCTGTATTTCTTTTTATTTCCATGCTGATAATTTCTTTGTTAGCAGCTCATAGAATTTTTACAGATTTTTACTCTCCAAGTGATATTCTTGATAAATGGCAAACTAAGCAAAAAACAAGAAACGGATATTGGTTAAGGATCCCAAATAACCGCATGGTTTCATTCCTACAAAAAGATCTTCACCTATTTCTTCGCGATTTAGCACAACCTGTTCAATTAATTCTTTTTTTAGCAATCGGTGGCGTTACATTATTATCATTAAAACAAACAGAGCAGTTTAAAATGTTGCTTACAGGCGATACTGCATGGTGGGAGCCGTTTATCACTACAATTGTTATTTTATGCCACTTACTTTTTACAGTTTTATTCTGCGGAAGATTTGTTTTTCCGGCACTTGCCCTAGAAGACGAATCTGATTGGTTATTAAAGCAGTCCCCAATAACGCCAGCAAATTTTGTAAAATTAAAATATTTTTCACTTTTAACTTTAACATTAGTAATTCTTTTACCCACATATCTAGCACTTGCTTTTGCTACAAATATTTCAATACCAACTATTATAGAAGGTATGATCTTCTGCGCTATTCATATTACTACCGTGACTGCATGCGCTATCGGTACAGGTGGAACATTACCACTTTTTAGATTTGAGCATTTAGGTCAGATTACAAGCGGAATTGGTAGTTTTATTTTTATGCTATCTAGCCTGCTAATAATTCCAATATTAATTGGATTAAGTTTTGTGACTGCAGTATTTACAAATGCAGTCTTGGCAAAAATCGGATATCCGACTGTGACTGATTATGTATTTCTTGCAGTATATTCTTTGCTCAGTTATGTTGTAATTGCGTGGTTTTTAAGACAAGCATCTAAACGTTGGTCAATCTAATTCAAACCTAGAATCTTGCGGCCGCTTGTCATTTTTAAACATTAAACACTCTACTTCTACTTTGAAGTCATATTTTGGGACCATAACTTGCATTTTGCAGTCAGGGATAGTTTTACTAATAATTATCTTTGCTAATAGATCGTCGTTGTTAAAATAAAAGAACTCTTTTGGTGTCAAAGTTATTTGATCAAAAACACCAATAAATGATTTATCATCCGAGAATACGTACAGATTATTTGAGTTATCTGTATAACTTACATAACTAGAAATATCAGATGGAATTTTTTGAACTACAGCTGATATTAACTGCGGCACTGATAATTCTAAGCCAATTTTATCCTGCAAAACTAAAGGACTAAATTCCCCTACTTCTAATTGGTTTTCAGAAGAATTAACAAATTTATATCTTTGATTATCAACAATAAGAAGACCTAATTGATAAAAACTAGTTGTTGGATAAAGCTCTACTCTTAATTTTTGTGGATCTACAAATTGTATAGCGTATCTTAATCTATTACCCTGACTATCATCGGTAAGAAACAGTCCAGAAAAAAACTTCTCTTGGTTATTTTGCAATTTAATATCCGAGCGCTTCAAGCTTTCAGAAGAAGGAATCTTAATATAAGTAGAACATCCACTAAGTGCTACTAAAAAGAATACAAATAATAATCTACTCAACATCGTCTATTACATCATTATCTGAAAAAAGCTTTTCTAGCTTACTTAGATATTCCTGATTCAATTGAGGATCTTCGTAAGTTTTCTTCCTCATGTTTTGAATAATACTGAGTGCTTTGTCAGCTTTGTTTATTTGGAACAAAAGAAGTGATTTTAGAACTAGCGATCTATCGTACTCTTTATCGGAATTTTTTATTTTCTCTAACTGAGAAAGCGCCGCGTTAAAATCCTTTAAAGATGCGTATAAATTAGCCAAGGTAAACCTAACACTTGATTTATTTGGGTATTTCCCCAGTATTTTAGCTAAAATCGGAACAGCTTTATTTCCTTTATTTTGTTTAATCAAAATAAGAGCGATTTCGTATTCAACCTCTGTTGGGTCCGATGCAAGAGGAACAGCTGCATTTAACTGACCAATTGCTCCATCTAGGTCATCTTCATTATAAAGAATTTGTGCGTAAGTTCTTCTGGCTTGAAAATCTTTGGGACTTACTTGTATCAGTTGCTGAACAACAGTTTTGGCCTCTAACGGTTTCTGATTGGATAAATAAATTCTTATAAGATCGAATCCAATAGTAGAGTCATCTTTAGAACTATCCCAAGCTTGTTTTAAATATTTTTCTGCTTTTGGTCTGTTATTTAATTCATCATAAAAGCGTCCAAGCATCGCCAAAACACTGGGCGCATTTGGATTGATGCTAACGAATTTTTCTAAACTATTTCTAGCTTCTTCTTTTCTATCTAATCTATACAACAAAGATGCTTTTAAAAGTTCAGGTTCCGGGGCAGCTGGCGCGATTTCGGAAGCTTTATTGTAACTTTTAAGAGCTTCTTCGTACTCTTGCTTTGACTCTAAAATTCCACCATGAATTAACCAGTTATTATAATCAGCCGGGCTTATCAAAACTGCTTTTTCACTTTCTTTTAGTGCAGCATCAAGGTCCCCTGCTTTGTATTGAAGCAAAGCTAGTCGTTGCGAAACTCTGGGTATTGGGCTTAATTGTGACTGATTGGCTTTTGTAAAATTTTCGATTGCTGCAGGTATGTCATCATTCTTAACAGCAAGCTCGCCGACCATAAATCGATACATCCCCTCAGAAGAACGAGCAACGTCTTCGTCCATTGGTGTTGGGGTAAAAAAATCAAATGAACCAACTGTTCCGGAACAGCCAGAGGACAGCAAAATCAGTGATATCAGGTAGATAACGTTGAGTACTTTCAACATAATTCAACTGTATATCATAGCTAATAATAATTGCCCAACACTGTATTGGGCCAAAAAGGCGTGCTACAATTCCCTTTACAAAAGTCACTCTTTTTTAAGCCTTTTTAAATACTATTAGATTATGAACTTAAAAACTGGATTAGCCGAAATGTTGTGCAACGGCGTTATTATGGACGTAGTTGATGTTGCTCAAGCAAGAATTGCAGAAGATTCAGGCGCTGTTGCTGTAATGGCACTAGAAAGAGTCCCTTCTGATATTAGACGCGATGGTGGAGTCGCAAGGATGAGCGACCCTGCAATGATCGAATCAATAAAAGCAGCAGTATCAATTCCTGTAATGGCAAAAGTTAGAATAGGACATTTTGCCGAAGCTCAAATCCTAGAAGCAATTGGCATCGATTTTATTGATGAAAGCGAAGTATTAACTCCTGCGGATCCAACACATCACGTTAATAAATTTGATTTTAAGACTCCATTTGTTTGCGGAGCATGTAACCTTGGCGAAGCTCTAAGACGTATTCAAGAAGGAGCAGCTCTTATTCGTACTAAAGGCGAAGCTGGAACAGGAAACGTAATCGAAGCAGTTCGTCACATCAAACAAATAACACAAGAAATAAATGCCCTTAGCACTATGAGCTCTGCGGATCTAGAAGCAAAAGCTTCAGAATACCGAGTATCTGTTGAGTTATTAAAAATGGTTAAAGAAGCAAAAAAACTTCCTGTACCAAACTTTGCTGCTGGTGGAGTCGCTACCCCTGCTGATGCTGCATTACTAAGACAATTAGGTGCCGAAACTGTTTTTGTTGGTTCTGGAATTTTCAAATCAGAAGATCCAAAAAAATTAGCAAAAGCTGTAGTTGAAGCAACTTGCCACTTTAACGATCCTAAAAAATTATTAGCTGTAAGTCGTGGTCTTGGAAAAGCTATGAGTGGCCTAGAAATTTCTAAAATCCCAGCTGAACAAAGATTAGCCGATCGCGGTTGGTAATCAGCTATAATTAAAGATGCAAGTTGGCGTATTAAGCTTTCAAGGCGCAGTTAATCCTCACTTAAGGATGTTAGAGTCGCTTGGTGTTAGCGCTGTGCGCGTCACTGATACGTCATCTCTTAATAGCTGCGACAGACTAATAATCCCAGGTGGCGAAAGCACTACCATGTTAAAGCTTATCGAAAGCAATAATCTGTGGCAGCCTCTTGATAATTTTTTAAACTCTAAACCGTGCTGGGGAACCTGTGCTGGGGCAATTTTGCTAGCTAAAGTTGTTTCTAATCCGACACAGAAGTCTTTCCAAAAAATTAACATTGAAGCGATCCGAAACGCATACGGAAGCCAATTGGATTCTTTTAAGACTACTCTTAATATTCCCGAAATTAGCCCAAATTTAGAAGTTGATTTTATTCGAGCACCAAAATTAAAAAGACTTGATGATTCAGTAAAAGTTTTATGTGCTATGAATCAAGACGAAGTGCTTCTTCAACAAGGACATATATTAGTATCTTCTTTCCACACGGAATTAGGCCAAGATACTAGCCTTCATAAATATTTTTTAACTATTTAAGATTGACTTGGTTTTCTAGTCGAAATGCCTGGCCGTTAAAGTCTTCGCCAGTTAGTTTAAAATACCAAAGCCCCTTAAGCCATGACTCATCAGAGCCTGCTTGATATCGACCGTTATCAATTAAATTCATAACTATAGTTTTATCCTTACTAGAGTCGGCAGGTCTTAATGCTATAACTGAAATTGTCTTAGGAAATATAAATTCTTTGTTTTGGCTAACAATTGTTACAGTTAGAACTTTTTGGTGGTTTGAATTTTCCTCTAACGTATATTCAGCCGATAAATTATAAAGCAGAGCATTTCGTTTTTGAGAAACAATCTTTTCATAAACTAAAGATTCATCCCATGCTTTCTCAGAAAATGGCTTGTCGTATGTTTTTTTTGCAAGAGTAAATGAGGTTATATTTAAAGCAGCGGTAGCTAAAAAAATACAAATTATAAAAGTTGGCCATGTATAATATGACCACGATTTTTTAGCAGAATTCATATAGTTTACTCATTTATAAATATCATCCTGGGCCAAGAATCGAGACTCGACGATCCGCCACAAAACCTTCAGAGTCTTTCATTTCGACATATATATTAGCTCTACCATCTTTTAGTAACGACGATGAAAGATTAATAAAAGCAGGGAGCGAAATATCTTTTCCGGCTTCAAGTACAATAGGTGAAATTGGCACTATAATTTCAATTCCACCTGGATTATTTATGCTAAAAGTATAAGAAACTTTTTTTTCTGACTTATTAGATACGTGTAAGTTTAATTTATTACTTATTCGCCCATCAGGAAGAGTCGTATATGGTTGTTCAGTTTGGCCTCTTGTTAACTGAAACTCACTCGTTGCACGATGAGATAAAAAATATACAAAGGATGATATATATATTAATAATATTACAGAGTACAAAATTACTCTTGGGCGAAAAATCGTAAATACATTTCCAGCTAGCGAACGTTCGGTGGCGTATCTTATTAAACCTTCAGGCTTAGAGATTTTTCTCATTATTTCGTCACATGCATCAGCACATGCAGTACACTGGACACATTCCAGTTGAAGCCCATTTCGAATATCAATCCCCGTAGGACAAACCCTGACACACGCTCCGCAATCTATACAGTCTCCCTTCTGGTCTCCTACAACGCGCTTTCCTTTTGCTCTTGGCTCTCCGCGCTTGACATCATAACCAACCAATAAAGAATCACTATCTAATAGCACAGACTGAAACCGTGCGTAGGGACAAACAACTGTACAAAACTGCTCTCTAAACCATCCAAACTGGAACAATAAAAGTCCCATCATCGCAAGCGTCAATAAAAACATATCCATATTCATAAGTGGAGAACCACTTATCATATGAATCAGATTTTCACGCCCCAAGAAATAAGCCAAAGTGGTGCTAGCTAAATACCAAGAAATAAATGCAAATATTAAATATTTAGTTCCTTTAATAGTAATTTTTCGAGCATTCCACTCAGAAGTATCAAGTTTGCGTTGTTGAGTAGGTGATCCTTCAAGAAGTCTTTCTATTGGACGAAAAACAAACTCTAAAAAAATAGTTTCGGGACAAGCCCAACCACACCAAATACGTCCGAATACAGCCGTAAAAAAGAACAAAGAAAACAGTGCTAAACCTAGCACCATAAAAATAAAATATGAGTCAGTAGCCCAAAAAGTCGTTCCAAAAAAAGTAAATTTTCGGCTAGCTATATCTAATAAGATACCTTGTTTACCGTTAATTTCGATCCAGGGCATTATCAAATAGAAAATTAGCAACACTAGCGCTACTAGATTTCTTTTGTTTTTGTAGTATCCTTTTACAAATTCAGAGTATACCCAGTTCCTTCTACCATCTTTTGTGATGGTATATAGGACTTCGCGATAATCATCAGACATCTTCTACTCTACTTTGTCTCCTTGAGGAGCTTTTGGATTTGCAGGATTAGTTCCTTTTAAAGACCTAATATAAGCAGTAACGTTATCAATTTCATCTGAAGGCAAAACAGCTTTCCAAGCAAGCATTCCTTTGTCCAAGACTCCTTCTTGTATAACTTTTCTAATAGCTACAAGTGTTCCACCATGTATCCAATAAGCATCTGTTAAATTAGGACCAACTAGACCTTCCCCGTTTTGTCCATGACAGACAACGCAGTTTTTAACATAAACTTCTTTACCTTTAGAGAGTGCAGAATCAGATTTTATCAAATTTAAAAGTCCATCTTCATCTAATTGTGGTTGCGCAGCGGCAACTTGTGCTTGTTTAGCTTTGACTGCAGCAAGTTGTTCCATCTGGATCGATAATTTCTGTTCGTTTTGAATACCAGGATAGATGTGATACCAAACTGTATATCCAACTCCAAAAAGAATTGTTATCCAAAACAACTGAACCCACCAACGAGGAAGATCATTGTCGTATTCTTTAATCCCGTCGTACTCACCGGTTAATAATTCATCTTCTTTCTTCATATTTGAGTATCCTCGTCACTAAATACTAATTTTGATTCATCTTCTAACTGTTTACGACGTGATGGTCTGTAAACTTGAAATACTAGGAAGGCAAACAAAGCAAAAAAC
>JBILET010000052.1:0-8143 GCA_044351935.1 Bdellovibrionota bacterium | reverse complement strand
AACTGCAATTTGGGATTTTGTCTCGGATATTCCTTTTTCCGAAAATCATCCTACTTATTCCGAAATGACTTCTCTAGCTGCTGGGTTTGCTCAAATGCAAGATAAGCCAATTAAAATCATATGGGGGTTAAAAGATCCGTGTTTCCACCCTTATATGTTAAGAAAAGTTGCAGCCCATTTTCCAAATGCTCATGTAGTTGAAGTACCTAATGCGGGTCACTTACTAATTGACGATGAACCCGAATTAGTTTGTCGCGAGATTAAATCATTTTTGGAATCATCCGATCAAAATTTAGCTCAAAATGTAAAAAAAAACTTTTCTGAAGTCTTTCATCCAGCTTCAGGGATAAATGCTCTTTTTAAGAATTTTCTTAAAAATTCTGAAAGCGTAGACAATCTACCAGCTGCAATAATCCCAAAAGTAAGCGGAAGTTTTCTGCAATATAGACAAGTAACTTTTCGTGAAATTAAAGCCAGAATCAATCAGTACTCTAGGGGGTTAGCAGAGTTAGGTGTGACTGCTGGACACAGAGTCCTAATGTTAGTTCCGCCAGGAGAAGATTTTTTAGCGTTAACTTATGCAGTTATGTCGCGCGGGGCTGTCCCTTGTTTTGTGGATCCTGGGGTTGGCCGAGAAAAACTATTTAAATGCATCAAAGATTGTGATCCCCACGTTTTGATTGGCACACCCAAAGCTCACTTATTAAGACTTCGAGGCAAAAGGCTATTTCCAAGTTTATTTTTAAGTATTTGGACTAGTGAAGTCAGTGCTTTTGGTGGAGTTGCTCTAAATTATTTTAAAAGATTTAGTGCAAGTGAAATATCCCCGCTAGAATCGCCTTATGGAATCGCTATGATTGCTTTTACTTCAGGTGCTACTGGGACACCTAAAGGAGTAATTTTTAGTAACGAAATGATCGAAACCCAGCTAGAAATTTTTATTAAAAATTTTGAATTTTCCGCTGGCGAAAAAGATCTTCCACTTTTGCCAATTTTTTCAATCTTTTCATCTGCTATGGGTGTTAGTTCTGTTTTTGCTCCGATAGACCCTGCAAGGCCATTACAACTAGATCCATCAATTATTATTAGAATTATTCAAGACCTAGGAGTTCAAAGTTCATTTGGTTCTCCAACACTTTGGGATAAGATTTCAGAATATGGTATGCGCCATGCAGAAAAACTAGTATCGATTAAACGAATCTTAATGGCAGGGGCTCCAGTTTCGGATTTAATTTTTAATCGTGTATCAGCTCTTATTCCAAATGGTCACGCAAGTACTCCATATGGTGCTACCGAAAGTCTACCTGTTACGCAGGGTATAAAAGATCAAATTATAAACTATAGAGACATTCGTGCTTCGGCGGGCGAAAAGGGGACACCCGTTGGTGTGCCTATTAGTCAATGCCAAGTTAGAGTCATTGAGCTTGCTCCTGCAGTTGTTAAAGATATCTCTGAGACAGTTGCTTTGGATGCATTTTGTATTGGCGAAATCATAGTCAAAGGCAAACATGTAAGTCCTGCATACTTAAATCGAGTGGATGCAAATTTACAAGGTAAAATTAAAGATGACCAAGAATTTTGGCATAGAATTGGTGATGTAGGTTACCTTGATAACGAAGGACGAATTTACTACTGCGGGCGTAAATCACATGTGGTTTTTAGTGCAGAAAGAACGTATTACCCAGATCCAGTAGAAAATATTTTTAATGATCATCCTAAAGTTAGAAGGTCTGCACTTGTTTCGGTAGGAAAAGGCTCTGCTGGTTATCAAATTGCAGGTGTTGCAATCGAGCCAATTGCAGGACATTTCCCTAAAAATTCAAAACAGCAAAGTGAGTTCTTAGAGCAACTTTTAGAATTAGCAAAATCGGATGTTGTTACAAGTGGGATAAAAAATTTCTATTTTATAGAATCATTCCCAGTTGATGCCCGTCACAACGCAAAAATTTTTAGAGACGTTTTATCTGAACAAATCACAAAAAATGATTTCCAACGCGCCGCATAGTCTAAGTTTTAAATCTGCTGTAGTTACTGGTGGCGGTGGATTTCTTGGGAAAGCCCTGGTTAAGGAACTGGTTTCAAAAAATATAAAAGTTACCACTATACAGCGAAATCATTATCCAGAGCTTGCTAATCTTGGAGTTGCGCAAATAATTGCTGACATAGCAGATCCTAATTCTGAAAAAATTTTATTAGATGCATTAAAGAAAGTTGATGTGGTTTTCCACACTGCTGCAAAAGTAGCTATGTGGGGCGATTTAAAAGAGTTTGAAAGAGTAAATATCCAAGGAACAAAACAAATTGTAGAATTTGCACGAAAAAGTGGTATTAAATATTTTGTTTACACAAGTTCTCCTAGTGTAATCGCAGATGGGACAAATTTACGTAATATCAACGAATCGTATCCCTATCCAAAACATCACGAAGCGTTCTATCCAAGGACAAAAGCAATAGCTGAGCAATTTGT
Organism: Bdellovibrionota bacterium; assembly: GCA_044351935.1. Lineage (GTDB taxonomy): Bacteria > Bdellovibrionota_C > UBA2361 > UBA2361 > JBIKWN01 > JBIKWN01. Next base: position 5,676 of record JBILET010000052.1, on the reverse strand, counting down.
GTTATCTCAAAATGATACTAATTTTCATTCATTATCGCTGCGTCCTCATTTAATTTATGGACCAGGGGATACTAGCCTTGAAGCATTGGTAGTAAGTCGTGCTAAAGCCGGGCGATTAGTAAAAATAGGATCGGGGCAAAACTTAGTAGATTTTTGTTACATTGATGATTGTGTTGCAGCCCACATTTGCGCAGCACAAGCTTTAATAGTGAATCCAAATTGCAGAGGTAGAGCATATTTTATATCTCAAGGTGTTCCTACCAAGCTTTGGGATTGGATAGATGTGGCTCTTAAAAAAAATAATCTTCCAAAAGTTAGCAGGCGTGTTCCTGCTTGGTTGGCAAAATTCTTGGGAAGTATGCTTGAGAACACCGCAATGTTATCAGGGGGTAGGTTTGAGCCGCCGTTTACTAAATTTTTGGCTTCTGAAATGTCCACTGATCATTATTTTGATATTTCTGCGGCTAAGAATGAGCTGCAATTTATCCCTGCAAAGAAAAACATTTTAAGTTGGTAGAGTAGACAGCTGAAGAATATACGCAACATCTAAAGCGTATAGGCTGGTTAGGTATAAATTTAATGCCCAATTTTTAGTCGAATTGCACCAAATTAAATCTAACCCAAAGGAGTAACAAATAAGAATCTCAAGTAGTTAGGAATTCTTCGTTTCACTGAAATCGGAGAATATAATGATAATAAGTGAAATTAATATGAGTATAAGTCCAATATCAGTAGCTACTAAAGTTACCTTCTCCCAAGATGCAATGCAGGAGGCTGGATTTGTTGACTATTTTCGCCAATAACCTATTAAAATCATTAGATCCGAGCCCTAATAGACTAAAAAGCATCTAAGTGGAGTATGTTAAAACTTGGATTCATAACCTTTGCTGTTAGCATAATTTTATCAACGCAAGTAGTAGCCCAGCAAAGTTACGAAGATTCTAGCCCAGTTACTACTAAAACAAGTAGCACCTCAACCTACTCAACGGCGGTGCCTTCAAACACAACCTTTGGATTTTCTCCATTAAGTTTTCCTGCTCGCGAGATGCAAGCTGGATTTGTTGTGGACTACTATGCAGCTGTTGCTATAGCCAATTTTAGCGTAGATGGCCCAACTCAACTCAATGAGCAAGGTGTAGTTCAACAAGTTACAGATAAACTAAAAGGTCTTCTTACGTTTTATAAACAAGAACTAAATTTAACTATTGTTCCGCATGTTGTCATTGGAACTGTCCAAATGGCAGATAGATTAAGAGTAAGCGCGACTCGAAACGCAGCAATGATTGATGAGGTTGCCGCACAGATGTCAACTATTACTTACCCAACTATTGCAAACAAAGATCTTCATTTTGGAATTTATCTGACACCAAGTTTTGAATTATTGGGTACAGCTTCTGGGATTGATAGAAAACCTATTCCAGGTTGTGTCCCCGGAACGCAAACACTTGATTGGATTTGGGCTAAACATTTCTATAAGGTTCCTACATGGGCTGCTCGAAGAGCGGGCGCATGTAACGGTTCAAGAGCACTACTGCCTGCTGATTCGGTTTATAATAACGGCTTTACCAGCGACTCGCGCTTTGCTGCGATAGCATCTTTATTTCCTAGTAATTTTTCTCCGTTTGAAACTGAAGATAAAGAATATCCTTATCCCAGAGAAAAAAAGAATAATTGCGATCCTTTAGGAGCAAAATCTTCTTTGTCTATCCTAAAGACAATTGGTGCTCTTATTGGGATGCGAGAAATTGTTCCGCATAGTTCTGATTCCCCTGGGTTGCCAAGTTGGGCACCTACTACTGATCGAGGCGCAGATATGGTGTTTGCAATTCCTGGCAATCTCCTTACTTCTCAGATTAAAGCCTCACAACTACCGCAAGATATCTTGTTTGGTGAAACCGGATATTCAACGCTTATGGGTCAAATCAATAAGCAACGAGGAACACTTAGTCCAATAAACAGAAACGACTACAGAGCTTTTCAAAATCCTACAAATCTTTGGAAGGGATGTGGTAAATTGTTGGCCACATCAGCACCAGCAACAACAATTGCTCTTAATAACTTTAATAATAAAGTTCCAGCGCGTACCAGATTTTTCATTGATCTACCTCTTACAGATGATCAGAGTTCCTATTTAATAACGTATGTTTCGCCGTCTAGTACAGCTAATACAAGTACCTTCAGACAGATCACACCAGATTTATCTCGACATCGTCTTGTAGCAAATAAAAACTCTTTTTATGGTTTGCAAAGTTTTAAAATTGCTCTACCTGATGTTATTCAACCAATAACTCAATACACATCAGAGTATTCAGGAATGCGCTTAATGTATAATTCATACTCGTGTTCTCCCATTGAAGGGCCACGGATCTTTGGTTCTATAATCGGACAGAACACTATATGTGGAGCATCACTTGAAAATCAATTCCTGATTGAACAGATTGTTTCAGACGGGCGCGTGAATCGACAGACTTTACCAATATCGATTGTTAACCAGAAAGCTACCTATGGATTTATATATAATACTAGCGTTGGAATAAAGGTACCTTACGGGCAGGCGTTAAGTATCGAGCAGGATTATGTGATTCCAATAACTCCTCTTACCGATGCAGTATTTGCTAGCGAATTAGCAGGAGGGGATGTGTACTTTATTCCAGAGGGTATCATGTTAGCTTCCGAGCTTCCATTGATTGACTCTTTTGGATACGGCGAGAAATCAGGAACACATATTAGCGAAGACACGTTACGACAGGAGCTGGTATCAAGGATGGAAACATACAAAACCGCTAACAGCTCAGTTACGAATCAACCTGAATCATTTTATTGGCCAAAAGATATATTAACTTTAATACAACATGTAAGAAATCCACTGTTGTATGGAAACGAAGGAAAGTACGAAGGTATGCTGCCATCACGACTTTCTGTGCGCGATTCGCTGTCATACAGCTTCATTGAAAAACTTATTGAGACTTCTGCAGATACTTACAAAGTTGGGTCATTTAAAGGTAATGTATCTAGTATAAAAATTCGAATTCCTTCAGCGCTTTTTAATGGTGTAAGTCCAGACTATAAAAAAGTAATTTTAGCTAATTATCAAAATTTTGAATTATACGATGCATTTCGAGGTAAAGGATTCTTTTTGATTATTCCAAGACCCGTTGCAGGAAAACCTCCGTTTAGATTTTACTCAAGAAGCCAGCCTTACTTTGCTGTTCAAATGGAGGCAGGCACTCCAACGCCTCCGCCAACGCCAACTGCTCAGGTAACTTCAACACCACAGGCTACTCCAACTGCTTTGCCAACGGTTTCAGCAAGCCCAACACCTGGAGCTGTCCAATGGCCAAGTGTTCTAAGTGCAGATCGTTTTGCATCAGCTGGACTTAGATGTCTTGAGCCATACACTGTGAAAAACTGCGTGCCCCGGCAATGTGCAGATAGTGATGTATCGAATGCAAAAGTAACTGCGACAGCTCAGCAAATTACTAATTTATTTCCATCAAATGCGTATCCAAATTGTTCATCTACTACTTTCAGAACAACCATAGATCAACTATGTGTTGCAGCGCTTGGGGTAGGATGGGGATCTGCGTGTGATTCACCTTTGCTTGGTGATGCCGAAAGAAGATCTCCTGTGCTGGGAGTTTGTGCAGATTTTATATACACTAGTGATACCTGGAAAGCGTGGTCTGTATTCCAAGTGGGGTGCGTCAGAAATACTGTATCGCTGACTTATTAGTAGAAATAGAACAAACCGTACTAGTAGTGGTTCTATCTATTTTGGGGTAGTATTTCATACTACTTATAGCGATTTTTGCCCCCTATGAAAGTTATTAAATTCGGAGGAACATCCGTTGGAAATCCGAAAAATTTAGAAGTTGCCGTATCAATAATTAGAAATTCGTTCCAGAGCAACGAATTATCTGCTGTGGTGGTATCTGCTTTTTCTGGGGTAACTGATATGTTACTCACCGCCGCACGGCAAGCAGTCGAAAGTGAAAAAGATTATCTAAGTACAATTGCTCAGCTAACTGTTCGACACATAAGTATTATAGAAGAACTTTTTGCAGTAAAAAATCGCAGCGCCGTTATCGCTTGGGTTAAAAACTGTCTAAATGAGTTAGAGGAAGTGCTGCGAGGAGTTTCGGTAGTTTCAGAATGCTCTTTGCGTGTGAAAGATAAAGTAGCCTCATATGGTGAGATTCTTTCTTCGTATATTATTGCAGAGCTTCTTAAAGAAAGAGGTATCCCAACTAAGTTGATAGACTCGCGAAGTGTTATTAAAACTGATAGTAAATTTTGTAATGCAGAAGTTGATCTAGAATGTTCGATTCAATTAATTAGAAAAAATGTTTCTGATAATTCTAGTTTGCATTTATTCCCTGGATTTATTGCTTCTGACTCCCACAACGATACTACTACTTTAGGGCGAGGAGGATCCGATTATACTGCTTCCATAGTTGGTGTTGCTTTGGGTGCTTCGATAATCGAAATATGGACTGATGTTGATGGAGTAATGACAGCGGATCCAAGACTTGTGCCTGATGCAATGTCTATTGCTCACCTAAGTTATGAAGAAGCCATGGAGCTTTCGCACTTTGGTGCAAAGGTTATCTATCCTCCGACCATGCGGCCGGCGATGTCCCGGGGTATTCCTCTCGTCATAAAAAACACCTTTGATCCGGCAGCGGCTGGCACCGTCATCGGGGCAACCCCCGGCGATGCGACTGAGGCAATACGGGGAATATCCTCGATCGATCAGCTCGCACTCGTTCGAGTTCAGGGAAGCGGGATGGTCGGAGTTTCAGGGATGGCGATGCGTCTTTTTCGGGCGCTCGCGGCTGCCGAGGTTAATGTTATACTTATTACCCAAGCATCCTCGGAACACACGATCTGTGTTGCCATACGACCTGCTCAATCGGCAGTCGCCGAGGGGGCGATTCGTCAGGAGTTTTCGTACGAACTCCGTTCATCACTTATCGATCCCCCAATCATCGACGACGACTATGCAATTGTCTCGGTTGTTGGAGATGGGATGCGTAATACTCCCGGGGTTGCCGCCACGCTCTGCCACTCGCTCGCAGAAAACGGGGTCAATATCGCCGCGATCGCCCAGGGATCATCGGAGAGAAACATCTCGGTGGTCATCCGACGCCTCGATCAAAGAAAAGCGTTGAACGCGATTCACGACAGATTTTTCCTCTCTCACCTCCGCACCCTGAACGTGTTCATTGTCGGCCATGGGCTTATCGGGAGAACGCTCATCGAACAGATACTTGAATATCGTGATAGCCTCAAAACAGACCATCATGTTGAGCTTTCAGTCGTGGGGCTGAGCACCTCAAGCCGAATGGTGATCGACGAGGATGGTATTCCGCTCGACGATCCCGAGGGCCTCCTTCAATCGATTGGCGAACCGGCCGATCTCTCCACCTTCATCCAACGAATGATTGACCTCAACCTTCCTCATTCCGTGTTCGTCGATTGCACCGCGAGCGAAGAGGTTCCTCATTGGTATCACTCCATCCTTTCGCGTCATATCGCGGTGGTGACCCCAAACAAAAAAGGACAGTCGGGGGCTCTGGTTTCGTATCGGCTCATTAAAGAGGCATCGAAGCTCCCCGGTTCACGGTTTCTCTTTGAAACAAGTGTCGGCGCGGGCCTCCCTGTGATCGGAACCCT
>JBILET010000051.1:0-8151 GCA_044351935.1 Bdellovibrionota bacterium | reverse complement strand
GCGATGGAAGAGGTGGATATAAAGTTGAGACCGATCCAGAAAAATTGATCGGTAAACTAAAGAACGGTAGATATAACTTTAAAGATCCTAACGGCACAATTGATAAATTCCTAAGAACTTATGCACCTACAGATGCTGACAAAGAAAAAGATTCAGGCGTAAATTTTGTGCATGCTAGAAATTCCTGTGGAGGTCAGCTGAATAAGGAATTAAAACAAGCGCGCCTCCTATTGGAAGGTTTGTTAAAACTCAGAAAAGAAAGCGGAGCACCAAATGTTTCTATTCCACCATTTATTCCCAAGTACGAAGATGCGATTGATCTAATAGGGGAAAATGGAACTCCTGTTACATCAGTAACTAGAGGACAAGCGACTCCTACACAAGCAATAGAACCTGAAAGTGGACCACTTGCTAGAAATCCAGTTAAGAAACTAAATCCATTACCGTTCATCCTTGGTGTAATTTCTGGATGGGGCCCGGTAAAAGATTGTATAGAATGTATTAAGGGTTGCCCTGATACTGGATTTAAGATTCCAGCCTCAGGCCCAGTTAATACTCCTTAATAATACAATATTAATTAATCCGGTCATTATGCTAAAATGCGCCACTCGAGTGGCGCATTTTTGTATTTAGTACCTATAAGAATCCCGCCCAGACCCATAATCACTAGGGCGTCTATCATCATAATCATACCGACCATCGCGCCAATCATCCCTTGGCGCACCTCGAAGTTCTTGGATCTCGCGACGTTGTCTGCGTAGCTCCTCTTCTTGTCTTCTAAATCTTTCGTCTTGCTCTTCGTATCTTTCGTCCTGACGGTCGGATTCGTTACCTAAAATGCCTCCAGTAAGCGCTCCAAACCCTGCACCAATCGCGGTTCCTGCTCCTGCGTTTCCCGCGGCGTTGCCTACGATTGCTCCTAGTCCTGCGCCAATTGCAGTACCACCGATGACTCCTTTTTCGCGACCAGATAAAGGTCGGCTTTCGCTACATGCTGTAGCAAGGGAAACAAAAACTATTAAAATTGATAATTTTTTTAAGTTTAGAGAGGTCCTCATTTATGGTCTCCTGGATGGGTATTATTGATGCCTAAGACGCCAATAATTAAAGTTTATTCAACACTTTAATTATAACTTAGCAGTATTAATGCTGTCTACGTAAGGTTCGTATTTTTGCGTTCAGATGCCCAAAACGTAATTTTTGGTTCAAGAAAAAATCACACTCTTCCGTATCCTAACTTTGAGCAGATTGAAGGTGTGTTGTAGGGTCACTCGAAAGAATTTTCGAATCCTCCAATATCCAAAAATCTAAAATTTGTAGCGCTAGTGTAATGTGGCACTAGAGCTATTTAGAAACGATTTGAAAGATTCTCTCAAGGATTGAGGGAGTCAGTTGTATTCAAGGAGGATAAAATGCCTATAACCATTAACTCAAACATTGCTTCGTTACAAGCGCAGCGACGTTTAGGAACTGCCAGTGAAGCTCTTCAAAATACTTTTGAAAAGCTAAGCTCTGGTCAACGTATCAACAAAGCAAGTGATGATGCTGCAGGTCTTGCGATCGCAGATGCATTAAAAGCTGACCAAAGAGTAGCCAGTGTTGCGATAAGAAACGCAAACGATGGTATCTCGACAGTAGCTATTGCTGACGGTGCGTTAAACGAAATCGGAAACGTATTAACTAGACTTGCAGAACTTGCAGAGCAGTCAGCAAACGGTACGTTTTCTACAAGCCAACGTTCAGCGCTGCAAAACGAATTCTCTGCTCTTGGATCGGAGATCGAGCGTATTGCTACAGTTACAACGTTCAACGGTGTAAAACTACTTTCTGGTGGTCAGTCGATTACTCTACAAGTAGGATTTAACTCTCAGTCTACTGCACAAATTCAGATCACTAACGTGACTGGAACATTGAATGCATTAGGATTAGCGCAAGCAAACGCTTCAGCATTAACTTTCTCAATTAGTGGTGTAAGTATCTCTGAAGGTCAGTCAGCATCAAGACTTGCGCTTGACGCAGTTAACGCAGCGATTAGCTCGTTAGCACAGACAAGAGGTAACTTAGGAGCTGCTGAGTCGCGATTAAGAGTTGCGATCAACAACCTACAAGTATCTCGTGAGAACTTCGCGGCTGCAGAAAGCCGAATCCGTGACGTGGACGTTGCAAGTGAAGCAGCTGAGTTGACAAGATTAAACATCTTACAACAGGCTGGTGCTTCTATCTTGGCTCAGGCAAACCAACAGCCAGGATTAGCTCTTTCGCTTCTACGATAATAAATAAAGTGGGCCTTTTGTTTCGACGAGTACAGCAAAAGGCCCGCTACAAATTTTTAAGCTTAATCGCTTGAAAACGTGATCTAGGATTTACAATTGAAAGATATGCAGAAAGGATAAATTGTAAGTTTTAGATCAGTGTGTACCTCGCTACTACTTTTTCTTTGGGGCTTCTAACTTGAACCGTATTAAAGCAGGGCTGCTAAGATACGAAAAAGTTTTTAGCCCTTTTTCTTTGCCGTCATGTATATTTTCGAATTAAGCGCAGGATACTAAGTGCATTTTCTGCATTCTGATGGTGCTCTGAAACATCATAAATAAGTGAGCATGATTTAGAAAAAGCAAGATCGTTACCCTTAGGACCAAAGCTATCACCAACTCCTATTAAAGTAAGGTGTCCTTCCCAATCTTCTAGACCTGCAAGATATCTGTATACAGCTTGAGCTTTATCGAATTTACGAAAATCGACAGTTGTAGTTCCTCCAAGTTGTGCGTTGACTGAGTGATGCTCAAGTAAAATACTGCATCTATCTATGATATCATCACGAAGCTCACGTAGTTTTTGATGTTTCTTAATAAGATTTTTAAGTTCTAGTTGTGTTTCTCTTTCGTGAATCCCAAAAACGCTAAGCTCGATAGAGACATCTGAACTGCACTGAGTATGAAGTGGATGTGATTCGATACTATTGTCTACTTCTGTGTTGGGTGTATTAAATTCATCTGGAAGTAACTTAAATCTTTCGTCATCGGCGTATTCGTACAATATGGTCGGAATAATTTGTTCTAAGATAAATTTACGCTCTGTTTCATTAAGTGCTGCTGCAGGAATCTTTTTTTCGGGAAGTGGCCCGTCCTCACAAATTTTTAATACACTAATTCCTGTTTGAGCATAAATTGTTAAGTTGTTAAAAATTGTCTGTTGATCTTCTGGTGAATAATTATTTTTCAAAAAATTATTTAAAACAGGAACAAGTTTTTTATTTATAACATCAAGTTGATCTCCAGAAATTAACGCAACCGGAGCACATTTTAGAAGTTCACATAGCTCTTCTAATACACCAGGATAAAATGTGAATTGCGAGTGATCAAAAACTCCAAGCGTATGATTTATATCAAAGACTGCCCTAATTTTTTCGTTGGATTTTTTTGCAGACGCAAAGTTAGCTTCAATAATATCTATCGAGGTAGCGTGAGTTTTGGGCATATTAATGCCTAATTCACTTTGTCCCCTAGGAGTACGCCATGTTACACGTAAATCACTGAAGTCACTCATAAAAAACTACATTCGACACCCAATCTTTAAGCATCTAACTTAGGTTACTATGTTATGGTAGAATATCACGAAACGTTACTTAACCATTTGTATACGTTAAGTTAACGTTCATTAGGTTTTATGTCATCTGTTAAAGTAAAATTTGTACTGATTGGCTTGGTTTTTAGTTGTCTAGTAACAACTAGTTTTGCTGTGGCTGGCCCAGTCTATGTTTACCATCAACCTGATGGATCTAAAAAGTTTTCTAATATTCCCCCACCAAATGGCATAAAAGCCCAAGTATTTACCGCTCGAAAATCTACTTTTTCCTGGTATAACCAACCTCCACGTTATGGTGGCGTAAGCATGATAAAATTATACGGTAAATCGTATGATGAAATGATTGCTTCTGCAGCTGCTGTCCATGAATTGGATTCAAGTTTAATAAAAGCTGTAATACACGCCGAAAGTGGATTTAATCCTAAAGCTGTTTCGCCAAAAGGTGCTCAAGGTCTAATGCAATTAATGCCAGGCACAGCGCGTGATATGGGAGTCTATAATTCGTTTTCGCCAGCAGAAAATATCTCTGGTGGAAGTAGATATTTGAAATATTTGTTAACTAGATATAAAGGTAACGAAATCAAAGCACTTGCTGCATACAACGCAGGAATGGATTGGGTAGATAAGTATAATGGAGTCCCACCATTCGAAGAGACCCAACGGTACGTTAAAATTGTTTCTAAATTACGCGATCGCTATAAAGCTAAAGGCTAATTTATTTAATTAAACATTTTGCAAGTTTTCTATGTATTTTCTTAGGGGAGCATCTGCGCTCCTTGGTACTGCTTTAATTGCAAATCTTGATTGAAGATATTCTTTACTGATATTTGCCCATGCAGGGATTTTCTTTTTTGCAAAAGCTAAGTCTTGCGACAAGATCGCTTCTATATAATCAGTTGATGCTTCAGTTGCCACAGCAAGTGTAGTTTCGGGGCTATAATTGTTTGCCAAATGCCGTGCTAGTGTTGGAAAGTATATTTCCTCGCGTGGATACTTAAATTCGAAAAAATTAAACCTGTAAAATTTTTGAATGAGACTCATCATTTCATCAAATAAGTCAGCTTTGTAAGTGGTGCCTTCTGGTTGTGAAATATAGTGATTATTAATGTCTAGAGACTTTGTCATCCTTAAGTAGTCGTTATCTTCTCTTAAGGCATAATAAGCAGTGGATCTAGGGTTATGCAGTTGTTCGGCTGGGCAAAGAGAAGATGAAAAATCAAATTGCTTGATATATTCCAGATACCCTTTGCGTAAATACATGGTATTGGAAGCTTCTAGCGCAAAGTAATCACATTTAATATTTAAATTTTTGAAGAATAAGTAATTAAGTATATGAGGATGAAGAATCCAGCCCCATCTAGTTGGGGAGGAAATAGGATTAACAAAAACATTTGATGATTTATCGAATGTGTTTTGCAGTTTGTTGCGAAGTAATATGCCGCTTAAGCTGATGTGTAAAACAATATAGCTGTTAGGGACAAAATAGTTGATATTATTGATAAGACTTATGACTGATTCGTAACTTTCATGAACCAGAATTGAAAAGCAGATACGAGTCATTGTTATTTTCTATTTATACAGATTTATCAAAAATTTGGGTATGGATAATTATTCGGCTGACGAGCAAATAAATAGCATTGTTGAATCAGCATTACTTTGCTTGAACAGCGGTAATTTTGATGAAGCGTTAACAAAACTAGACCCTCTAATTCAGTTTAATAATACGCCAGAAAATATTCATTTGATTAGAGGAATGATTTATATGGCTAAAGGTTCTACGGAACAAGCCTTTAATAGTTTTAGTTGTGAGTTAGTTTTATATCCTCACAATTCAAAATCTAAAGAACTCAAAGAAATTCTATTATCTGATCCGACTAGTAAGGGTTTTCCTGTTGATGGCTTAGAATTCCAATCCTCTAGTGGACTGAGCACAGTATCAGTTATTCAGAAGGGTGTAGAATTATTCGACCAGGAGCAATGGCTTGAAGCTTCTGAGTATTTTAATGCTGTCAGTAAGTCATATCCTTGGGTAAACGGTTTAAATTACGCATCTATGGTGTGTAGTGTAAATCGTCAAAAATACCCGGAAGCAGTGTGTTATGCAGGTAAAGAGCTACTAATCGAACTACATAAAGAGGCAGTGTCGTTATTGCAGTCAATATTAACTAATAAACTGGCCCCAATTGTTTTTGATGAAGGGTTTAGGAAATAGATTTTATTGAGGTTTTGGCCAAAAATTGGCACACCTACCTTTAAGCAGTTAAAGAAGTGTGGCATGATTGCTGATAAACTATAACAGTCATCAAGCCCTGTATTTAATGGTAAAATTTTCTCTGTCTCTTCCAAACTGCATTACGTTACTACGAGTGGTATTGATACCAATATTGGTGTTTCTTCTTCGTGAGCCTTCATCGTGGATGATGAACTTGGCTTTCTGGATATTTGTTTTCGCTGCAATTACTGATTACTTAGATGGAGTAATAGCTAGGACATTTGGGTACGTATCTGATTTTGGAAAATTACTAGATCCATTAGCAGACAAGATTTTAGTACTGTCGACTTTGATAATGTTAGTTGCGGTGCGAGATCCTAACTACGGTGAATCATGGGTACCAGCGTGGATGGTTGTTATGATCGTACTACGCGAGGTTTGGGTAACAGGTCTTAGATCTGTTGCGCTAGAAAAAGGGACAGTTGTAAGTGCAAACTTTACAGGTAAATTAAAAAGTTTGCTTCAAATGATTGCTATCAGTGCGCTCTTGCTTGAAAACTTTTCTATACCAGTTGGTTCGCTACAAATTCCCGCACGTGTGATAGGATTAAACTTACTTTTTATCTCTTTATTCTTTTCTTATTGGGGTGCATGGGAATACACCATGTTAGTGTTTACAGATAACGATCAGAATAATCAGGCAAATGATAATTTGCCTGATACTTAGCCCTAGCTTTTATTTGCAGGCTTTAGCACCATAAGTGGTTCTTTTATCCCTGTATAGTTATGGTAGTTGTTAATTCTATCAAATGTTATTTCACTTATCTGGTTACCTGCAGTTAAGATTAACACTCCGTTTTTTGCGCGGATATCTTTAACTGTTACATATCCAACTTTTAAATCCTGTACAGTACAATTTTCGGGTTGACTATATTTTTCAGTCAAATCAGTTGGCGCAGATTTTTCTACCGAATGGATCTCTTTTAAACTAGCTAGTTGTCGCTCCTTATTTAACAGTGCTGCATGTACAGCTTCTATTACTTCATTATCGAATTTATTCTGTTTGCTAATTATTGATTTAAAAACATCACCAGAATTTAAACCGCTTTGAGTAAGCACTGCTACTTCATTGAGGACGCGAAGAATTCGAGCTCCTACAGGGATTTCTTCTCCTTTTTTTGTATCAACTGGAAAACCAGTTCCGTCATTATTTTTGGCTTGGTATTTAACAATTTCTGCAACATTTCCAAGCCTTGGAATAGATTTAAGAAATCTAAATGCTGCCTCGGGATGATTGGAATATATATTTTGTTCTACTTCTGATAATTTTTCGTTTTTTTGAATCTTTAACCTAATTTCTAATGGAAGAGCAAGCTCGCCGATTTTTGACAAAAGTGCCGCAACCTCGATTTCCCAACTATCTTGTATGTTAAATTGTTTGCATACTTCTTTTATGCTCAGTTTTAAATTGTTAACTTGTCCGTACATGTTGGGATCTACTAGTGCAAGCAATTCAGCTAACATTTCAACAACACCTTTAAGCGTATTATTAAGTAGCTCTTGTTCGGCAGTTCTAAGACGGTAGATTTCAGCTGCGTCACTCAAAGCTGATTCAAGTGCTATAGGATCGATTGGCTTGTTCAAAAATCTAAATACATTACCTTTGTTAACGGCTTGAACAGCAGTAGTTTGATCAATATTTCCAGTTAACATCAATCGAGTCGAATTTGGTGCTTTAGTCCTTATTGCCTCCAGTAACTGGATTCCATCCATTCCAGGCATTTTCATATCAGAAATTATAATTGCAAATTTCTCACCGGCATCGATTCTATCCAATGCTCGTTGTCCACCAGTAGCGGTGTGAACATCAAATTTGCCTCTTAACTGTCTTTTCAAAGACTCAAGAATATTTTCGTTATCATCTATAAAAAGTATCTTTTCCATCTTGTCTGTTAGATTCGACATAAAACGCTAAACAATTAAGGTTTATTGCCTAAGTTATCCAAAATCTTACATAAATAATTAGCTTTAAAATCAACATATAATCCCTAAATATGACGACCTACCCAGTATGACTAAATCAGTGCTTTTCGTTGATGACGAGCCCAATTTACTAGATGGGCTTAAGCGTCTGATGCGTCCGATGAAAGATACATGGGAAATGGGATACGCTCTTGGTGGCCGCGAAGCATTATCGATGTTGGAAAGAAGTTGTTATGACGTCGTTGTAACAGACATGAAAATGCCCGATATAGACGGTGCAGAGCTATTAAAAAATGTCCGTGAACTTTGCCCATTTAGTGTACGAATGGTTCTTTCTGGTCAAGCAGATGAAAACGCAATAGGTAGGTCAT
>JBILET010000092.1:0-5913 GCA_044351935.1 Bdellovibrionota bacterium | reverse complement strand
GACTGGGTTTCTTGCTTCTTTAAGCCACGAGTTGCGTGGCCCATTAGGAATCATATTAAATGCCTCCGAAATCGTGCGTGATGAGCTTGCAGGGCCAGTTAATAGCCAACAGAAAGACATGTTATCGATGGTCCTTAAGAATGGGGAACACTTACTAGATCTGTTAAATGATGTACTTGATTATGCACGAATCGAATCAGGAAAAGTTCAGCCGCAAAAAACATCACTAGAAATTCCTGGAGCATTACAAGAACTATTAACAGTTGTGCGGGTTCAAGCTCATTCTAAAAAGCAAAAATTACAACTACAATGTGATATAACTTCAAATATCGAATGCGATAGAAGACATTTTAGACAGGTAATAATTAATTTATTAACTAATGCAATTAAATATACCCCTCCAGAAGGTTCAATATTAGTTTCTGTGGAAGCTGTGTTGGGTGGAAAAATAAAAATTACAGTGACTGATTCTGGATGTGGAATAGCACCAGAAGATCGAGACAAAGTTTTTAGCCCATTTGAGCGTATTCAAAAAGGATATGCAGCAGAACAGTCAGGTACAGGACTTGGGCTGTCGCTTACGCAAAAACTTGTTCAAATCAATGGTGGTTTTATAGATTTTGAGTCTTCCCCAGGTAAAGGCTCTAGTTTTTTTGTTTCATTTAACGAATCTAAAACAAAAGATGATAAGTTAGACTCCTCTTCTGCCCTTAATAAACAAGAAAATGTAAATGGAGCTGGGCGAGAAGTCATATTTATTGCCAAGGAAACCGACGAAAATAAACTAATAATTGATTATCTAAAAGATAAGCAGTTTGTTGTACATGCTGTTTATCAACCTGCAGTCACCTCTAGCGATTCGTATTTAAGTGCTTCTGTTATTATTCTTGATGATAGTATTGCTTCTATACTTGGAGCTGAGGCCGCAAATGTTGTCAGAAGAAGCCTTGGATTGTATTCAATTCCACTTATGTTTCTAAGTACAAAAGCTTTCGAATTTGAAGTCCAAGATATGTTAAGAAACGGAGTCGATAGGTTTATATCAAAACCTTGCTCTTTAAAAGATTTATCTTTTGCAGTTCTAGAAACAATCGGCAACAAACAAGATTCTGTTGCCGATAAAAATATTGTTCACTAAAAACTTAAGCGACGATATGAACCCGAGTTGGATCGGTTACTACTGCAGTAGGATGTGGATGAGATAGATCATTTTCCCCATCACTTTGCTGCTTGGCATTTTGACGATTTTCTGGACTTTCTTGGTTTGATTTAGATTTTTCTGGATCTAAATCCACAGCGTTTTCAGTCACAGTTTTTAATCGAGTTTTTCTGCTATATGTAGGAATACTAGCAGGTATGACTTCAATTTTCATTTCTTTAGCCCTCCTTGGCATTTGTGTTTATTTACCACCAAGACAGACAATCCTTCGTCTTACAGCTTTTGATGGTTCCTATTATATGGATATACGGCATTTTGTTAAAATATCTTAAACCAAATCTAAATTCTGGCATCTTAACGTAAAGGAAACGGTCTTTTCGGTCGAATCACCCCACTAAGGGAAGCGGTTAAGTTATTGAGGTTTAAGAAATATTCGTATGTCTAAAGAGGAAAAAAACAACGTCTCGTATCAAGCTTATGATGACTATGAGCATTTAGACCCATCTGCAGCAGAAAGGGATCTTCTTAGAGCTGTACTGATTGGGGCCTTGCAAGATATTAAAAAAGACGGCTCTGAAAAACGTAAAGCGACAGAATTCTTTTTAAGCCCAGACGATGATTATATTTTCTCGTTCTTATCGATATGTGATTTTTTAAATATCGATCCTACAAAAGTCCTTATGGTTGCCGGAATAGAAAAGGCAGCTAAAGGATACAATGCAGAAGCACTTTTTAAAGAACTCGGATTAGATTAAATATTTGACTTGTATTCTACTGATCGGTTCCAACTTCTACGTTAGCTTTTTCAGCGCCACTAATTTCGCTTCTTGTGCGTGAGCTAAATGCTTGACCACCTGCGAATATTAAACGGAACTCATATCCATTCGTTCCATCTGGGCCATCACGAAATGGGACTGCAAAATCTATTCTTAATGTCCGTCCACCAGAGGATCTTGGGAAGGCAAACCTTAAACCAATACCTGCATCAGCATACATTTCGTCTCTGAATAGAGATCCAAATGAATCTGCAGTTGAACCACCCACGTCAACGAATGCTGCAGCTCCAAAGCTCATAAGACGCCATATGTCTTCTTTAATCATAACGCGATCTTCTAGATTCATAATAAATCTTTTATCGCCTGTGAATGTTCTTGCGTCATAACCACGTAGTCCAGCATCGGCTCCAAGTAGGAATTCGCGATCCCCATCAAGATTATGCCCGTAGTCTAACGAGTATCCAAAGGCTAAAGTATGATAACCAAGAAAGACATCTTTTATATAAAAATCTCCAAGCACGTTGTAGTAATTGCTTTGAGCTCTAAATAATCCGTTTTCAAGACCATCATTATTATATCTTCCAGAGAAGCCGTATTCTCCGCGAATAAATGAATCTTTATTAAATTGTTTACCGCCTGTTCTTGTTAGATTGAATATCAAAGCATCGCGAAGTGAGCCAAATGACTCCATTGCCGCAGTTCCAAACACACTAAAATTATCACCAAGATCGTAATCGTCAGGTCTGTCGAATCGATCTATATACGCCATTCGAACAAATCTTGGCTCTAAAGATTCATAACCAAAAGTAGGGCCAATATATTTACGATTTTCTGCAAGCAAATTTGGGTCTTGAGATACTTGAGTTGGATCAACATCAGCTTCGTCAAAATCGTTAGCTGTAGGCATCAAAAAACTATTATCTTGATAATCAATACCAAAAGAGTAGCGTCTTTGATCTTCCCGTGGGCCATCGCTGATTGAATAACGTCCACTAAAATCTAACGTCTCTTGTCTGTATATAAATCTTTCTTCGCCGGCGGACCAAAGCTTGCCTACGGTATCGGAAGATTCCCCACTTAAAGACCAGCTGTATGTGTCTAATAAGTTTCGAAATGGCTTACTAAGTAGTCCAACAAATCTGTTCCCGTCAGCTCGATAAAAATCTGCCAAAACTAAACGCAAATCAGTGCCCATGAAACGCCAGTCATCATAGACTCCTTCGTATGTTCTTCGATTTTCTGTTTCTGAAAGAAGTAATTCTACACGTTTACCCATCCCCAAAAGATTTGTTTCGGTAAGTCCAACACTTCTGTTTCCTGAACCATCGCCACTTGAATAGTTAATAGTGGGGATTAAAGTCCATGTATCCTGAGTGATAACTTCGATATCAACAAATTCTCCATCTAGTTTTGGTCGGATTTCGGGATTACGTTGCCATTTAAGTTGTCTTAGAACTCTTTCTGATTCTTTCATTTTGAAAGCACTGAAAGGTTCTCCTTCTTTGAATAGTAACTCTGCTTTCACAACAGATTCTTTGGTGTCTATGTGCAGCTTATTAGCTAGTCGATATAGAGAATAATCTACGGGCTCTTCGAAAACGTCTCTAACAATAACTTTTACTGACCTAATGATTTTACCTTCGAACTGAGCCAGCTTTTCGACTTGGTCTGTTTCATAGACGTTGTTTTTTGAATCTTTGGCTAAAATTGAATCATCAGCAACGCAAGTAATAGAGAATACTGACGATAAAATAAAGCAGCTGGTGATAGCTGCAAGTTTGTGCGATTTAGTAAATGCTAAAGATCTCATTTTTTAGTGTAGTTTAAAGTCCTTGCACTATCACTTTGACATCTAAATGTCAGAGGCTCAAGGGGAATAAAATCATTGTATAACAGTGGATTAAAATAAAACGTATATGACTGATAAAAGAGAACTACAACCGCAAAATACAACCTCTGTGGTTAAAAGCCTATTTAGAGGCAACCTCGAAGAAATAAACCTTTTTCCTTACCCTTCAATATCTGATGCTGAAAAAGAAACATTGGGCTTAGTTATTGAGTCTATAGATAAGTTTTTATCTGGCAAGCAAGAGCAGTTTCGTGAGTTTGATAAAAAAGGAGAACAGCCCCAGTCTTATCTGGACTCTTTAAAAGAATTAGGGTTGTTCGGCCTAATTATACCTGAAGAATATGGTGGGCTTGGTTTAAGTAACTCAGGTTATTCTAGAGTACTTCAGCAAGTCACTAAATATGATGGTTCTACGTCTTTGACTGTTGGAGCTCATTGTTCAATTGGGATGAAAGGCCTTTTACTTTTCGGGAATAAGGCTCAAAAGGAAAAATATCTACCTAAGTTAGCTTCTGGTGAAATGATAGCTGCGTTTTGTCTTACAGAACCAGGATCAGGGTCGGATGCTGCATCAATTAAAACAACTGCTGTTAAACAACCTGATGGTAGTTGGATTTTAAATGGCGAAAAACTTTGGATTACGAATGGGCCAATAGCAGATTTCTTTACTGTGTTTGCTCGTACCGACTCTGAAGGAGGAAAAATCAGCGGATTTATTGTAGAGCGAGGACCAGGTCTTACTCATGGAAACAAGGAAGATAAGATGGGTATCCGTGCCTCGGCAACATCGACAGTTGTTTTTCAAAATATGAAAATTCCTGCCGAAAATCTTCTTGGTGAAGAAGGTAAGGGTTTTAAAGTTGCAATGGCAATTTTAAATAACGGCCGAACAGGTCTTGGTGGTGGATGTGTTGGTGCAATGAAAAAAGTAATTGCTGCTGGAACCAAGCAAGCCAAGGAGCGAAAACAGTTTGGAAAAAGTATTTCTGAATATCAATTAGTAAAAGAAAAACTTGCGCAAGCCGCAGTCCAGGCGTACGCAACTGAAAGTGTTGTTGGAATGGTAGGGCACTATATTGATAGTGGTGTTGATGACTGTTCGGTAGAAGCAGCAATTAGCAAAATTTTTGCGACTGAATCATTGTGGAGCGTAGGTAACGAAATGTTACAAATCGCGGGTGGAAATGGATTTATGAAAGAATATCCTTACGAGATGGTCGTTAGGGATTCTCGAATAAATATGATTTTTGAGGGCACCAACGAAATTTTACGACTTTATATTTCGCTTTCTTGTTTAAATGAACTTGGTTCGTATTTAAAAGATGTGGCTTCATCTGTAGCAGGAGTATTTAAAGATCCAATTAAAGGTTTTGGAGTTTTTAAAGAGTATGCTGAAAAAAAAGTTTCAGAAAACACAGCGCTTGGGCGTGATAGAATTACTAGTGCTCATCAGGTTTTAGCTAAGGAATGTGAGATAATCGAAGATTATATTGCAGCGTTTTCAAACGCGGCCGAAAAAATCGTTAGAACTTACAAAAAAGAAATTGTTGGCAATCAATTGATTTCTAAAAGAATTGCAGATTGTGCCATAGATCTATTTGTTTCGTTGTGTGTGATTTCCAGGGTCACTAGTAGCATAAACCAGAATGGCGAGCAGAAATGCCAAGACGAGATAGCTATCGCTCAACTTTTTATTAATCAAGCCAAACGTAGAATTAATCAAAACTTAAGAAGAGTTGAAAAGAACGAAGATACTACATTAATGCAACTTGCGGACTCTGTTCTACAAAATGACGGGTTACGTTTTGATTCTATTTAGTTATTGAAGTAATCTTTATTGGATAATTTAAAAATCCAAGGAAGATTATTTATGACAAAACTATCGAACTTAGTTGGTAAAAAAGCACCAACACTATCAGTTGTTGATAAAGAAGATAAAAAAGTTTCGCTAAAAGACTTAGCAGGTAAGAAAAAGGTAATATATTTTTATCCCAAAGATGATACTCCGGGATGTACAATTGAAGCCAAAGAGTTTAGTGATGCTCTGCCACACTTTAAAAAGCGAAATGCAATTGTCGTAGGTATTTCCGGCGGGAATTCAAAAACAAAACAGAAATTCTGTGAAAAAT